>CALKXO010000179.1 GCA_938003615.1 uncultured Pirellulaceae bacterium
CTTCCTGAATCGCTTTGCTTAGACGTGGTTTTTGGCCGGAACGCATTTGCTGGTAAACGATCTCCGTGGCTTGCCCGTAGCGGCGCAGCGACCATGCCAGTTGTCCAAAAAGAGCTAACGGATACTCGCCGCCGCGAACCAACTGATCCAGTAACGTAAGCGCGGTCTCTGCGTCGCCGTCGATGGCTGCATCTAGGGCCTCCCACATCGTGCGTGTACGCCAACCGCCAACCGCCTGTTTAATCACGGCTTGCGTGACCTTGCCAGATTTGTCGGCATACAACGCCAGCTTCTGCAGCTCTTGATCCATCTGCCCAAAATTGCAATCTGTCAAATCAATGATTGTCTGCGCACCGGTTGCAGGCAACTGGTAACCGTATTCGGTTTCAGCACGCCCTACCAGCCATTGCTGGACGGCTTTGTCGTCGCGCCGCTTGCTGCGTCCTTGAAGGGGTTCGGTGCACTTAATCTGAAAACCTTTTTTATTGGCGGCTTTATACAAGCGCGTATTGCTGGCCCATTTTTCGACAACGACCACGAGCAACCCGTGGCAGCCTTCTTGGGCCACATCTTCCAGTCGCTCGCGGTTGGACGTTATAAACGTATCGGCCTGATCAACGACGATCAGTTTTGGTCCGCTTCCCCCGAACAGCGAGCGCGTCGCCAGTTCGTCGTTGACATCGGCCCATGCAGTTTCGGTGCCTTCAAAATTTGGGGGTGAAAAATCGGAATCGTCCCCAGCAAACGCAGATGCCAATTTTTGGATCGCCAGTCGCTTAAGAAATCGATCGGTTCCAAAAATCGGACAAAGCCCCGAAGGGAGTTCCGCCAGATCTTGCGTCAGAAAATCAAAAATGTGAACAGTGCCTTGCATGACCTTATCAGATCAAAATGCGGCTCCACTTTCCAGCCCCAACCAGACTCAACCAGCTGCAAGGTAACTCTCGCAGGTTGCCCAACGGCCTTTGTGTCGGACGAACCCCTTCGGTTTGAAGCTCACTGAGTTTCACGCTCACTGATTGTCTGAGAATGGATTGTCTGAGAATGGATTGTCGGATAATAGATAGTCTGAGAATGGCAGTCTTCTTCCAGATACCGGGGCCGCACGAACTCCAAGCGCCAAGATCAACATTACGGGAGCGTGACCTTGACCCAGCCGGGTAATCCACAATTCGGTCGAAAAAATACGTGGGCTACCAGATTCCAACAACTATTTGCCTGTTTCTGGGCGTTGGGTCCCTTCAAACTGATTGAATTGATGGTGTCCCATGGCACAATGGGCAGCCTTCACGACCTGAATATTCCTCCCTAACCTCCTGTTTTACACATTGAGAACCGGTTGTTCGGGACCGGAGAAGCAACTTTGATTAATGGACTGAGGAGTATCTTGATGAATAAACGCTGTTTTGGCCGCGTCACGGGTATTTGTTTAGCATTGGCAATGGTTCTCACATTGGCGGCCGGCGATATGGCTCACGCCGGCGGTAGTTGGGGCAGTTCGCGCGGCGGCTTCGGCAGCGGTGGCGGCCTCTTGGGCGACCGGACTCCAATCCGAAGTTTACTTGGCGGCGTCGGCAACGGAGTGCGCAATTTGGGATCAAGAATTGGCGGCTTCGGCAGCAATGGCGGATTTGGTGGGGGCAGTGGCGGATTCGGCGGCTGCAGCGGCGGCCTGTTTAACAACGGCGGTCTGCTTGGACTCGGCATCGGACCGAGACTTCGAAATGCAATCGGCGGAAGTACTGGCGGATACGGCAGCACAGGTGGCTGGGGCGGCGGACTCGCCCACTCCGGTGGTTCAACCGCTTTATTGTCGGCTTCAGATTATTCAGCTCCCACCTACAACAGTGCTCCAACATTAGATTACGCCGCACCGGCGATCAGCTACGGATCCACTGGCGGACTTTACTCCGGTTCAGCCACCGCGGACTACTACGGTGACTGGGGCATGAACTATCTTCAGGGGCCTGCCTTCTCGTCAGGGCTTAACTCTGCAGTCGCAATCGATTCTTACGACATCAGCCCTTACAACCAAACAGGACTTGAATACGATTCCATCGAATCGGTTTACGGCGCTGGAATTGGTTCCGGGCTTTCCTACGACTCATCCGCCGTCACAGGCAACAGCTTGATGCAGTCAACACTTCCGATAGCAGCTCCCATGTCGATGGAGACCGAATTCAGTGCTCCGATGCTTGATTATGGCGCCGTGCCAACACTCCCGGCCGAAGGCACCATTCTTCCGCAGCTGGGGGATCAAATGATCTCGACACCTGACGCGGGCACGACCTTCGGACCCATTGAGGGATCCGAATCATCCCCATCGATTGACGGCGGTTTTGGGCCCGGTCTTCCCGACGCACCGACTCCCGATGCCGAAGATGAAGACATCAATTCAACGCGTCGATCAACGCAGCGACAAAATACGAAACTGGCCAGTATCTCCCTTAGACCCCGGTCTCTTCGTCCTGTTCTAACGCGTGCCGGGCTTGGCGAAGCCGTCTTAGGACTTAGCGTGCCCAAAGACGCCAAGGTTTACATCAATGGAAAATTAACTGCAACTCTTGGCACCGTCCGCGAATACGTTTCGCGTAAGCTTAAGTCCGGAAAATCATACAGCTACCAGGTCAAGGCTGTTATTGAACGCGCTGGAGAGCGTATCGTACGTTCGAAACTAGTTCGCATTCAAACGGGCACCAGCCAACTGGTGGAATTTGATTTCACCCGCCCGCAGGTGACCAAGCTGGTTCTGAAAGTTCCCACCGACGCAAAAGTGTTGCTCGATGGTCAAGAGACCCAGGCGACCGGTAGCAGACGCGTCTTTTCGACTGAAAAACTGACCGACGAACAATCGTGGAAAGATTACCAAGTTGAGGTCCGTTACCAAGTCGCAGGGAAACAGGTTGTACGAAAGCAATCATTGACGCTGAGAGCGGGAGCGACCGAAGTAATTGAGTTTGGCTCCGGATCACAGGTTTCCGGCGCACAAGTCGCCAGTAAATAGTCGCCAGTAAATGCATGGTGCGATTTAGCTAAAAACCGTACAACCCGTTTTTGCCGCTTGGCAGGAGCGGGTTGTTTTGGTTTTGGCCTGGCGCCGCAGGTTCACAACGGATCTGAAAAGTTTTCGATTAAGATAGGATGATGAATTCGAAAAAACGAAAAGCTGAACGCGCCGCGGTGGAATCACCTGAGCGACTCTCATCGGCAACAACGCCGCCAGATGAAGCATCGGAACAACCGGTCCCCAGCATATGGCTGCGACGCTTTGCGAGCGTCTTGATCGTGGCCTTCCTTGCGATCGTCATCCTTGGCCCGCTTTCCAATCCGATCGCTTCCCGGCATCTGACCGCTCCAATGGCCGCATACGTGTCACCAATTCATCGCGCGCTGTTTCTGGGGCATGGCTACCGCTTCTTCGCGCCCAATCCGGGGCCTTCTCATTTGGTCCAATACAAAATCACGCGCGCCGACGGCACACAACAGGAAGGCACCTTTCCCGATAGAGAAACGATCAAACCACGATTGCTGTATCACCGCTGGTTTATGTTGAGCGAAACGGTTTATTCAGAACACGCGCAAACGCCAAGCCCGCGTGAATTTGAACGCCTCAACCTTAGTCGCCTACAACAGGTCAAGGCGCTGAACAAAGGTGGACGTCTGGTGCTGGCCAGAGCGTTGGAGGCAACCCGCCAACGTGAAGAGGAGGCTTATCAGCGCACGCTCAAACGCATCGACGTGCTGGTCAGAAACATTGGTCAGTTTTTGCTTGAACGCGAGGGCGGTGAAGAGATTGAGTTGACAGTTGTCACACGCACGTTGCCTTTCCCCGCCGAAGTTCGTCAGGGAGCCGATCTGGACGACGAGCGGTTCCTTCAGTACGAGGCCAATCCCGTCATTGGACGTTTTTCCAAGGGTAATTTTGCCATGGCGGGACCTTCCAGTAGTGCGAATGTCGAAGAGGTGCAGCCATGAGCGACGCCCCCATGAAAACATCAGTCGAAGCGACAACATCAATCGAAACGAAGACATCATCCGAAGCGTGGTTTTCGAACTGGGCTGCTGCTTGGAACAAGTTTTGGTTCACGCCAACGACAGCTCATGCTCTTGCCATCATTCGCATTCTGACCGGGAGCATCGCGTTTTACACTTTGCTGGTGTGGACGTTTGATTTCGACGGTTTCATCAATGGCGGATTGATATCGCGTGAGTATCGAGACCTGCTTTATCGGACGCCACTAGAATCGGCGATGGCGTGGAGCCATTTTGATTGGATCGGCCCTGCGCTGCGGATGCCGGTGCATATGGTGGGCCTATTGATCGTCGCTTTGTTTACGCTTGGGTTCTGCACGCGTTTTACTGCCATCTTGACAGCGTTGTTGGTGATATCGTATTCCAATCGCGCGATGGGAGCGCTGTTTGGACTAGATCAAATACTGGCGATGCTGACCCTTTACCTTGCAATCAGCCGCTGCGGCGACGCGTTCTCGATCGATCGCCGGCGGGCCAAAAGAGGTTCGGATGGCAAACATTCGGCGTCGGTGATGAATGCGATCGCAACCCGTCTTATCCAAGTCCATTTGTGCATCGTTTATCTTTTTGCAGGACTCGGAAAATGCCAAGGCGACAAGTGGTGGGATGGAGAAGCGATTTGGGGCTCGATGGCGAACCACGAGTACCAGACCGTCGACATGCTGTGGCTCTCCGATCACATGTGGCTGGTCGCACTGATCACACTGCTGGCCTTGTTTTGGGAGGTTGGCTACGCGGCTCTTATTTGGCCGCGTCTAACGCGTCCCATCATGCTGCTGCTGGCAATCCCAATGCATCTTGCGATCGGCATCTGTTTGGGCATGTTGGAATTTGGTCTGATCATGCTGGTGGCCAACATTGCCTTCATCCCAGCTAGATTCTTTCAAAGAGATTCAGAGGATCGTTGAGCCTTCTCTTTTATCCAAAGCACTTGAATTCCGTGCCAGCTCGCATTTCGGTTAGGGTGCCATGTTCACGCGTGCACAACAGATGGTAGAAACGTTTCAATTGAGACATGCTCACGCCAGAATTGCCACGGTCTATCTCATCGCGTGAGCATGTTCCCGATATCACGGTTGCCCTTTCTTTTTGACGCGTGAAGCATGACACCCGAAAATTAAGCTGACGTGCAGCACTAGAGTCGGTTCCATTTACTGAAGCACCTACCGGCGAGCCAAACTGCAAGCTAAAATTAAACTCATACCGATGAAATCGCTGTCGTCACCTCCGTTTCAATTTCGCTCAAAAGCAGTTTCCCATGCTGAAAATTTCTATTGTTCCCGTCACCGAATTTCAACAAAACTGCTGCATTGTTTTCGACGACCAGACCATGGCGGGCGTGGTAGTCGATCCGGGCGGCGATTTAGATAAAATCGTTGCGGCCGTGGAAGAAGAAGGGGTAACTGTTGAGGCAATCTGGCTGACGCACGGCCATCTGGATCACGCGGGTGCCGCCGAAGCGGCCAAGGCACATTTCAGCGTCGACATTGTCGGACCACACAAAGCTGACAAATTTCTGCTGGACAATATTGTGATGGCGGCGACCGGATACGGGCTTACGGGCTTTGCCAATGCCTCGCCAGACCGCTGGTTGGATGAAGGGGAAACCGTTTCAGTTGGCGAACACGAATTTGAAATCCGGCACTGCCCGGGACACGCACCGGGGCATGTCGTATTCATCAATCACGCAAACAACATGATCTTGATGGGCGATGTTTTATTCGAGGGATCGATTGGTCGCACGGACTTACCCGGCGGCGATCATCAACAATTACTCGACAGCATCGCCCAAAAGCTAATGACGCTCGACGACGACTACCAGTTCATCTGCGGCCATTCGGCTCCATCGACGATCGGCGCCGAGAGAAAAACGAATCCGTATATAAATGAGCCCAAAATTAGATGAGCTCAAAATTAGATGAGCTCAAAATTAAGCGAACTCAAAAAGAAAAAAAGCTCGGGAAACACTGTTTCTCGAGCTATCTAAAAGTACCGGCTAGAGGACTTGAACCTCCACTCCCAAAGGGAACTTGATTTTGAATCAAGCGCGTCTGCCAATTCCGCCAAGCCGGCCTGTCACTGACGTGAGTTAGTATAGCCAAACCGACCACAAATTGGCAAGTGGCGACTTTCACAGTTTCTAAACTCTAAACTGCTACTCTCGCAGCGCCGAGAGCAATGGACGCCGCTGAACCACGCGGGAGGCGATACTGCTCGCTAGGACGCCACACACAATCACGATCGAAAAGATCGTCACCAAAGCCAACCATGGTACCGACGCGCCGCCAAAGAAATAGTGAGGTAGCGTTGCAAACAGGGCCGAAAAGACACCAACGCCAAGCCCCACCAGCATCAGCCAAGCCGCCTCCCAAAATATCAACCCGCCAATACGGGCGGAGTCGAATCCGATCGCTCGCATAACTCCCAGTTCGCCGGTGCGCTCAATGACGTTTCGAATCTGTAAAACGGCCATCCCAAACGTTCCCAGCAACAATCCAAATCCGCCCAAAGCCTGAAATGTGTTCAAATAAGTGTTCTGCACCGACATGAAATTCCCCAGAACGGTTGACGCAGGCCGCGCGTCAAACCCGTAGTCGCCCAATCCGCTCTCCATCGCAGCCATCGTTTCTTGATCACCATCGACCAAAAATTCCCGGTAGCCAGCCACCGCAGGAAAGACGCGTTTGAAATCTGATTCCGCAATGATCAAACTGCCTTGAAGAACCGTGTTACTCAGAAAACCAACGACCTCAAAACTGACTTTCTCACCGCTGTCGAATTCAACATCGTAGATAGTGCCCAAAGCAAAGATCTTTAAGCTGTAGTTGGCCGTGTTTTTGTCAATGATGACGGGAATCGAACGGCGGTTTTCGGTATTCGGTTTTCGGTTCTCGGAGAGCAATGATCGCCAGGGATTGTCATTGTCGGTCAAGCTACCAGCCCATTCAAAACGCTGGTCACGGTTGTCGAAACGTTCGATAAACGCATCGCTCACGCCGATGACTTGAGGCTGAGTCGATTGGTAGAGGTTGTTGCAACTGGCGTCTTGACCGGGCTTGAGACGAAGGGAGTACGTTCTTACATTGTCTGGAATTTTGGCATCTCCCAAAAGTTCGGTGCGTCCTTCCTCCGTGTTCAGATCCGTGATAATCGGTTGACTACTGGTGGCAACAAAATCAAATCCGCCAGTTCCCAGTTCAGTCGGCGACAGTCGAAACGAACTGACAGCTACGATCAAGAAACTGGCAACGCCAATCAAGCCGACCGTTAAGGCGCTGCGTAGTGGACTGCGACGCGCGCTTAGCCTAGCGAAACGCCCCAGATCAAAACTCTGGCCGGCATCCACCGAAATACCAGTGCTTTCACTCTTGAGCCATCGATAGACGGCCCAGAGACTGGCGGCCAACACGAGAATGCCAGCACCCATAAACGCACCCGCTTGTGGTTCACCGGAAAGCCCTGTGGCGAGAAATGCCAGCGCTGTGGCAGCAGCAACCAAAACACCAATCAGCCATGGCCCGAGCTTCGACGGCAATGAGCTTCTCTGCGCTTTCATCCTAGAGTTCATCTCGCCAACTTCAAATTCGCCCGCCAACAATCCACGCACCGGCATCTTTCTCGCCAAGCGAAGCGACCACCAAACTGTCAGCACGCAAACAACCAATCCACTGAACAATCCAATCAATAGGCTTTGGGGCGTGATAAACAACTGGATAAACGGTGTGGAAATCGCTCCCACCCACCACGTTCGCAATCCATAGACCATCAACCACGCATATCCGATCCCCAACAGCACGCCCCAAATGGCGCCGCCGAAGCAGACTAGCGCCATCTCACTCAACCATACGCCAGAAATATCCTTCATCGGCAATCCAACCGCCTGCAAGACACCGATCTCGGACGCTCGATGCTGCATCGTCAATCGAAACAATAGCGCGACAAGAATCAACGCCGATGCGATCACAAACATGCTGAGTGCGAGAAACAACCCATCAAACGGCGTCGAACCCGACGAAGCTTTCAATCCGTTTTTCCGAATGGAAATCAGCCGCATCCCGATGTCAGCTTGATCGGCGGTGAACTGATTTAATAGCGTTTGGGAAAGGTCACCGGCATCACTGGTCGAAGCAGCAATACGATAAGAGGTCACACCACCAAATCGGCTGTGCCACATTTGGCGTCCTCGCTCTGGTGAGACAAACGCTTTGGGCGTCGTTCGATAGTCGTTCCAGTAGTCGTCATCCTGAGCTCGCAGTTTATCTGCCGTTTGGAATGGCAGGTCCCAATTCTCGATGGATTGAGTATCGGTGACACCGGGAACGGTAGGAGTCAGATCAGGATCATTGGCGGCCGTCGGTCTTTGACTAAACGTTGCCGGTACAACACCACCGCGACGCTTTAGCTCGAAAGGAGTCTCAGGAGCAGTCAAATCGGCGATCGCCACCAGCTTGAATAGCGCCGTTTGCTCTATTTGGTTTCCGTGAGTTGTTTCAGGATCGAAATAGGCAACTTCTATTTCGTCACCAACGGTCACGTCAATGTCCTCGGCCGCCCACTGATTAAGCACAATTTCGTCATTGGCCAGTGCGCTGATAGGTTGGCCGTTCTCGGTCAACGCCAAAGCGTCTCCCAGCTCGATTGCCGACACCATGGAAAACGGTACGCCCAAGGGCTGTCCGCTTTTGCGAATGTCATTGGCCAAGTAGGTCAGCACCGGGGCGGCAGACGGAAAAGACGCTTGGATGGACTGGGCCAAGGAATCGTTGATCACCAGTCGATCCGACGAGACGCTCCAGTAGTCAAACACCGGAGGCTTCTGGTCCTCGAATTGTTGAGTCACTCGCTTTAGCCCGATCCCCAAATCTTCCAACGTGGGACGAATCAATTGCATGACATCGGCGCTATCAGCGTTCTGTTTGCGATCTGCCGCAGATTGAAGGTTCGAAAATAGAACCGCATTGCACTGACGGGAAGACGATTTGTGCTTCAAAGATTTACGACTCAGCCGCTCCTGCAATCGCGCGATCGACAAATACAAATTCGGCCCAGCGACCTGTGAAGGTTGCAAACTAAAACGGCCCAGACCAGCATCGGGAATGACTTGATTGATCTTCAGATCAACGATGCTCTCGATCAGATCGTTGCTAACCCCCAAAGCGCTTTCGGAAGGAAGTTGGACCGGTTTGGGAATCCGCAGCACCAGTGAAATGTTCGCCGCAGCAATATCATCCCATTGGCTTGGGTCGATCTCAAGCTCACGCGCGAGCGTCTGATTGATGACGACGGCATCTTCGACAATCTCTGTATCAGGACGGAAGCCATTGGCGTCAAACATCCAGAAAGATTTGTTGATGCCAAGAACATTGACGTTGGAAGCACGCGCAACGCTATCCTGTCCGGCGAACTCAACCGACGGGGTTTCAACGGTTCCACCGGGAAACAAGATCAAACTACTGGCAGTGACTGTTTGGCCTGCACTGATGCCCTCGGATTGAAACTGGGCCACCACCTCGTCGGCAAATGCCTCGCGAAAAAAACCATCGCTAACGAGCAACTCGTCGATGCTTCCCAGTCTGTCCAACGTCAGTTCGGTCAGGCTCATCCGCATACTGTCACCAATCAACAGCGCGCCGGTCAGGACGGCGGTGGCAAGTGCGGCGCCCAATGCAAGCGCGAGGTTATTGCGCCAGAAATGGACTAAGCTGCGAATTACAATTTTCCAGAGGCTCATGGAATGGGTCCGCCGTTGCGTTGATTTAGAGCAGGATAGGCTTCCAGCCGGTCATTCGAAATGCACGACAGGCTGGAAGCGCTGGAAGCCTATCCTACTTGTTGCGACTCATTCAAATTTACCAAGTTTCAGTCGCATTCGTTTTTCGAACTGCTGGGCCAGCGAGTTGCTGTGGGTAACGCAAATGAGAATCGAGTTATTCTGTTTTTGCATTTTCAACAACAGCTCACCGATCGACTGCGCCGTTTCTTCGTCAAGGCTTCCGGTCGGTTCGTCGGCTAGCAACAGCATTGGATCGTTGATCAGCGCTCGGGCGACGGCAACGCGCTGGCACTCCCCTCCGGAGAGCAGGGCAGGGCGGTGGTTGATGCGATCGGCAAGCCCAACGGCTTCCAATAGATCACGCGCCCGGCCAACCGATTCCGAACTAGCGGCACCTTTTGCCAACACGGGTACCAGCACGTTCTCCAGTGCTGAGAGCTGAGGCAGAAGGTGGTGCTGTTGAAAGATGAAGCCAATCTTCACGTTGCGGAAAGCGGGCAATTTCTCTTCTGGCAAATCGGTGACGATGTCATCGAGCAATTGAATCGAGCCCGAGTCAGGCCGGTCAAGCGTACCGGCGATGTGCAAAAACGTGCTTTTACCGCTACCCGAT
>CALKXO010000180.1 GCA_938003615.1 uncultured Pirellulaceae bacterium
TCGAGACCGCAAAGAAGTCAAAGGCTTCTTCTCCATCAGCCAAGGAATCCAAACGATAGCAAACTTATTCTCAGGGAATTCTAATTGTCGCTAATGGGAACTTCTAATTGTCGCCGAACAGGCTAAGTAAAAATTTGTTGAAATTGATAGGTTTTCGCGTATCGATTACGCCGGGGGCCAGTATTCAACATCAATGTCCGAATCGACGACTTCTCTGATCCTCGCCATTTTATCAGATGTCACTAGTGTCAAATTCCGTTCACAAGCTTGGGCAGCTAACCAAAGGTCGTTTTCGTCGATACTGAGTTTAGATCCGAGGCTGTCTTCGTGATTCTCTGTAAATTTGTCCACCCTTGTAAATCTGGAGAACAAACGTCTTCGAAAATTTGCATACTCCCATGCTGTGCTTCCTATTATTGGAACTTCAGGTACTTCAAAGGTGTTACTAATCCATTTTCGAAATTCGGCGGACTTAGTCGGATCTGAAGACGCACTACTAGCGTGGCCAAATTCGATCTCTCCAATTGTTACAGGCGAAACATAAAGAAATGCTTCTGCTGGCAATGCGTTCACTTTTTCTTCAATCAACTGGTTCTTCGCGTACCAAAATCGTATCGTACAAGTATCAAACAAAAATCCTTTCATTCCACACCCTCTTCAGCCAACGCCTGTCTGATATGTCCTGCCAAGTTGTCGCGATCTTGATTACGAAATCGCTCTACAGTTGATTTGTGTGGCATTTTCGTAATCCATTCGTGGAGCGAAAAACATGGTTCAAAGTCTCTCGGGAAATAGTCATCGAACTGAAAAGGAGTAGGGCGTTTGTTAGGCCTTCCATCTCGATCATTGAAAAAGTCAAGAAGCTTTCGTTCGAGCTTTGGTGGGAGCCTGTAGGCATTAAGAATTAATGCATCAATTCTCCTAAGAGTCGAGTCAGGGTTTCCTGTTTCGTTTTTCAATTCTCCAATGTACTCATCAATAAGGCCCCTAATTGACTCTTCGTCGTGGGCTGAGAAAACCGGAATAGGAATCTGGGACAAGACTTCAATAGTTAGATCCGTCTTCCCCTCTCTAGTAGCAACAAACGCGTTTGCCACTGGCGAGTTCAATACGGCACAAACCAAAGCAAGCTTTGATTCATCTTCCAGCCAAACTCCTGTAAACGTTTGATAACATGCTAGTCCGTCGTAGTCCTCAAAAGCGCTAATCCGCCACGGGCCACGAGATCGCGTTTTTGAATTCATGATAACTTTAGCACTGCCCCAATTTCTTAGCCGTGCATTGCCTCGACCATGCTCTTCGCTAACATCAAGCCAGCAAGCTCTAGGCGCTTGATAGATCCAATAGTCACCAGAGATATCTCTTGGCCCAATTCCGCGCACGGAGCCTTTGAAATGCGCGTCTTGGCAAAGCACTTTTAGCCAGTTGGTTTTGACCGTCTTGCCATCTTTTTTTTCTGTAAGCGATTTGTTCCATTCAATCCCACGGTGGATTTCCGCGATACTTCCCAATGGATTCAAATGGCCTAAAAACTCCCACACATCACTAAGTTCGGGAATGCCTAGACCAACTTCGATTTCGTCGATGGTTTTCGTTTTTTTTTCTTCTGAGGATACCAGATGAGACGCATGAAACGCCTTCCAGTCCGCAGGTGTATCAATTACTTTTCTATGGGTTACCTCAACGTTCACGTGAGGCAGGGGGGCATGCGCAACTAGCAATGCAATTTCAGTGTCGGCGGCAAAAGCCTTGTCAGGCAATTCGGTAATCTCAATTTTCGAAAACCTATCAGCGAGCCTGCGGCGTACTGACTTGTATCTTTTTCCATCAATGAAACTACGTGGAAGCACAAACCCTAAGACGCCATGAGGATGTAGATCGTTAAGAATTCGCTCTAGGATTTCAGCTGGCTTTGATACCGATGTAATACTGTACTTTTCTCGTTCGCTTGCTGAAAAGTCTTCAAACGGAGGATTGCAAAACACAATACCGCATCGCTTCAGTCGGTCAGAAAAACTTTGATCTTCCGTAAACACATCGCTTGTTTCTACGTCCCACCCATTAACGTTCGGGAAATCAGCGAGTGTAAGTGACAATTTGCTAAGTTCAGCACCAAAGGGATCTTTCTCAATTCCAGAAATATGCTTAGTGAAGTATTTGTGTCGATCTTCGCTTGACTGCCCCCACAGCATTGCCCTAAGTCGATTCATCGCAGCAACTAGGAAACCAGCGCTACCACAGCACGGTTCGAAAATCAACAGACGCTCATCTCCAACGCTTTCAAATGGAGTTCTATCTACTACATAACGAACAATCGATCTCGAAGTTCGGTGGATCCCAAGCTTCTTCTTTATTTCGTCGTCAACGAGTGTCGTCGCCCATATCTGAGACAGTACGTTGACTGAGAGGTTTCTGAAATCCATCTCAAGCCAGATGCGCCTGAATACTTCTTCTCTTGTTTTACTAGTTAGTAATTTTGAAGGGATAGAGGGTCTGTAGTGCTTCGCAACAAGCTTCAGAACTTCATCTGCTCCGCTCGAACTGCTTAGCCGCTTAAACCCATTGACCTCTCTGTCATGAAACACTTTTCCAGTTAGTAGCCAGAATGTTAACTGAAATAGTTTTCCTTCATCTGGAACCCTTCCGGTTTCATCTTGATAAACCTGTGTAGCTTTTGACAATGCACTTCTGAGCATCGGGTCAAGTTTTGACTGTATTTCCGATTCAAGTTCAGGCAGTAATCCAGAAAACAGCTCTAACTGTCTTTGCCAAGTAAACTTGCCAATGTCTTTTGCTCTTAGAAACTCTTGAGGTGTCCAGTGTTCTGCATTTTTCGAAAAATGATTGCTGATATCCTCGGGCTTGATTTCTTCAAGAAGAGCTGAAGAGTTTTTTCCAATTCCCCACTTACATACTACGTCTGGGGTAATCTCAAAAACAACTGGCGAACCTAATGCACGACATTGCATCATTAGTTCTTGTCCTGCAACACCATTGCTTAAAGCAACACCAAAACAGGCGGTCTCATAAGAAACTGGTGTTTGCCCGAATGTTGCTGCGGCAATATTCCGAACTGGATTTGTTGGCGAAAACCAATCGGAGTAAGTGTATTTCTCTCGCAGCAAGTCCGATGAGTAGCCAAGGCCGGTCAACCCGCGCAAGACTTCGCGGTAATTATCCTTCTGCCGATCATTAGCGAATTCCACATGCGCCTCAATTAGAAATGACACGATGAGATTTCGGTCTAGATTCCAGTCTATAAACTTAAGAGGAATTGGTCAATTCAAAGTTCGCTTTAACTTTCTCCGTCCGCCAATACCGGAATAAAAGCCCGGCGGAAGGTGGCCCGCGCCTTGGCGGCGCAGCAGTCTTATAACTCGCCGTAGGGAATCCACACGGATTCGGTTCGATTCCGCTACTTTCCGCTTACGCTTTGCGTTTAGCGGCTCTCACCAGCACTTCTCTAGCCCACGTGGAGGTTTTACCGTCCGCAGCGGCATCGAGCAGTTCGCGCTCTTCTCGAGTCATTCTGATTCGCAATTCAGCGTCTTTGCGCAATTCGTCCGGCAATTCTGGACGTCCCATTTTGCTCATTGATAATTCCTGAAGTTTTTGTTTCGCATGACCTAACGTGTCACATGTTGTAGCAACAACAATTCGAATAGTAAAACCCACTAGTGTTGAAGCACTAGCGGGCTCATTCAAAATCAAGCTTTCGCCCGATCCTGACGTGGTACTCAGATCATAAGCGAAAGCGAGAACCCAGTTAAGGTTTCCGTCATGATCGCTTTAGCTTGCAAATGTACGAACACAAAGAAGAACGGAAAGAATGCCTTTGGAAATCCGAGACTAAAATGCAAAGACTGTGGCCGCTCTTGGGTTGTTGATCGCCCTAAACCGATCGGCAATCTTCGTATCCCGATGGACAAAGCCGTTCTTTGCCTCAATCTAGTTCTTGAAGGAATGTCGATTCGGGCCGCTTCGAGGATCTCTGGAATCGACCGAAACACGATTGGCGATTTGATCCTTGCCGTCGGTTCCAACTGCGAGAGACTCCACGAACGAGCCGTTCAAAACGTGCCAGTTTCAGACATCCAGTGCGACGAAATTTGGTCTTACGTTGGAGCAAAATCTAAGACTTGCAAGGCTCGTGGCTATGGTCCAGAGATGGGCGACTCTTGGACTTGGATCGGGATTGAATCAACAACCAAGATGGTTATGGCCTATCACGTTGGCGGTCGCGACAACGGCCCGTGTCGCTCATTCTTAGACAAGCTAGACAATGCGACTTCAGGACGCTTTCAACTAACCAGCGATGGGTTGGGAGCGTACACGAATACCGTTCCTTTCGTCTTACGCAATCGTGTTGACTTCGCCCAGCTGGTAAAGACATACGCCAGCACTCAGGAGGAAACGCGATATTCACCAGCGACAATAATAAACTGCGAGAAGAAAGTAAAATTCGGGAATCCTTATCTTGATCGTGTAAATACCTCCTTCATTAAGCGCCTGAATTTGACCCTGCGGATGCAGATGCGAGGATTCACACGGCTAACGAATGGGTTTAGCAAAGACTTGGCGCACCACACTGCAATGCAAAATCTGTTCTTTGCTCACTACAACTGGCGCCGCAAACATGAGACACTAAAGTGGGCTACGCCAGCGATGGCAGCGAATCTAAGCTTGAAGCCTTGGACGATTGAAGAATTGCTGACCGAGGCAGCAAAATAATTTCCAGCATTCATTTGTTCAGCCAGCACCAATCGCTGGCACTGACGGCGTAAATACACTCAATGGTAACTGCGGTGACGACAGCATTTTCCTATCGGGTTTGCGAACGGATTTTCGAGTCACCCGAGAGGGCAGCGACATCTTCCGAGTCGTCGATCGACGCGACCAAGAAACAACCTCCATCTTTGATGCCGAGGGTACCAACCTGTTGGTTGAGGTGGAGGAAATCGTTTTTACTGAGCCCGATCGACAAAGGTTACCTGTCCGAGAAGCGGTAAACTGATGTGGCATCACCACGGTCGTTCGGTGCCGTCTTCTTCAAGTTGCCATAGTCCCGTTTGTTGGAACAGGACATGAAAACGTTCTTCTGTTGGCGCGACCAAGAGTTTAAAAACGCCACCATGCCCGTAGCGAAAATGCTCCGGACCTAACTTTTCAATGTTTTCTAGATCCGCGCGGATCAAAGATGTTCCACGACCAAAATCGACCAGCGTCCACGCCTGCAGGTATTGGTCATAAATCGAGAGGTCATGCGTCTCGCGCGGGATCTGGTCTTGTTGTGCGCTGACGAGGCCAAGTAGTCGCCTGGCTGAAAACTTGTCGGTCAGTGCCAGCATTCTGGCGGTGCTGACCGTGTTCGCGATCCGTTGTTGCCCTTTGTCCGATCCACTTCGGCAGGCAGAGACAACATGCCATACGATCGATTCCATATCTGGATATTCAACAAGCTTCGCCTGATAGGCCACGGCAGCCGCAAAAACACCATGCCCTCCATAGTAGGACCAACTAGAGTGCCTATGTGGCCGCTTAAAAACATCGATTGCGTCTTCGATCATCTGCCATGACCTAGGACGATCGAATTCGGCGACTCGAACAGCCAAACGTCCGAGGGCTTGAGATCGACCTTCTTCACCCTCACACTGGTACACCAGATCAATCGCCACCTCCGGTGCGGTTTCGACTAACCTCACCGCAGCGCGGTAACGGGTTTTGTCGCGAATATTTTTCGCATTGGAGTCGCCTTTGAGTTGATCAATTAGGGCTAGTGATTTCTCTTGATTCAGGTGAAGGATCGCTAATGCGATCTCCGCTTGAGCGGAGGTGCGGCGGTAGCCCTCCTCCAATTTCTTCGTCAGCTCCATCGCTTGTTCGAAATCTAGTGGCGCTAACGCCTCACAAAGCTTCCCAAGCGGATACTTGTCGTAAGCAAGGTCCTTGGCTTCAATCGTTTTAAGTATTTCGTCAATCAACGTTTGCGCTTTGGCCACTTTGCCACTTCTTGAATAGAGGCCCGCCAAGTCGATTTTGCGCGAAAGTTTATCGCCGACCACCTCGTCAGCGAATTTGAGATAGGCATCAGCAATCGCATGGTCACGCGCGTCATCTGATAATAGCAACCGCCTGCAATAACGGCGTGAGATCTCAAATGCCGATCGCTGGGGAAGCGTTTTCAATAGCAAAGTCACTTTATGTGCGTCTCTTAGATCCAGTCTCTGTGCTCGGGCAGTTCGGATGAATCGATTCATGAGCCCGTCACCGTTGGCGGCCAAGCGCTTAGTAGCCAGGTTACGATCAATGCGATCAAGCGCGCACAACAAACCAATGCGCGATGTGTTTCTAGCGGCAATGGGTAGATCGAGGGCTTGCAAGATCAGTTCCTTCGCGCCGCTGTGCTGTTGTTCGACCGTCAGTGACTTTAGTTTGCGAACTGGCCTGTTTGGATCTTCCCTTGATCGAAGCTGGATTTTCACGGATTGAGGATCGGAAACGACTGTGCCGCCGAATCGAAAATCTGGGTGCCGCACAAAAACATATTTTTGGTCAGCAGCAACTTTCTCGAGTTCAAAGTGTCCGTCATTGTCGGTGATTGCAACGGCCTGTGCGTATTGTTCGCCAGCGCAAAACACGGTGGCTCCGATCACGGGAGCCTCTCCACTATCGACGACGGTTCCTTGGACGCCCCTCACACGCACAGCCGCGATGATTAGGTTTCCAAAATCTACTATATCGCCAGATTTCCCTTCCAATCGCGGCGTTTCGGCTTTTGAAAATCCTTCTCCGGATGCCGTCAACTTATATCCCTTTCCCGACCATAAAGGTCCAGAAACGAATTGTCCATTCTCATCCGTTTTTCCTGTGCCAGCCCCACCTGAGATCCCCATGCGGCTGTTCCATTTGGATTTGTACATGAACGATGTGCTCAGTGAAACCGAGACTCCGGAGACTGGTTCATCATCGTCATTGATGACGTGAACCCGAAAACGAACACCCTCGGTTGATAGCGCTACTTCTAACGGTCCGTCGAGATCTCCAGGAGTTACTACTAACGGCTCACTGATTGCTGTTGGAGTGCGCACCCAGATTGGCAGCGTGTCATTTACTGCGACTTGCCGAATGGTGTAGTGACCACTGGCGTCAGTTTTCTGAACAGGATTTCTGTACCCACCATCCGGATACCCCGTCTGGGTAACGACTTTCACGATAGCCCCCACCGCGGGTTCTCCGTGTTCATCGATCACCTTGAGGACGACATCACATGCTGGATCCAACTTGATATCGGGCAAATTCGCTTCGCCGGATACGTCAACCTTCTTTACTGGTTGCTCAGCTAATTCCGAATCAATTTGTTCAGGAGAAGGCACAAAACCGACTGGAGTGTCGGTCACCCGAACCAATAACTTTCCCGCCGGAACATACCTAAAATAGTTTCCTTTGTCGTCCGTTTTTGTTTCGCCAAGATACCGTCACGAGCCGCCGCTTTGCTGCCGCATCGTAATTGTTGCCCCGACAACCGCATCCGCAGTGGTACTCGAAACAGCTTTGCCTGAAACGCGAAACGTAGGAACCGCTTGCACCACCAGCGGCTCCGTCTCTTTACTTACGTTCCACACAGGGATTTGCGCAGGCGTGACTAAGTGGATAGAATCGGAGAATCGAACGTTGACTCGATAAGCACCCGGAGTAACTCCGTCGAAATGAAAGCTGAGATCGTTCTCGATAGGAGCCGAGTGTTTACTCACATATCTCATGGCGACGCTGCTCTGATCCGTTGTCAACTTGCCATCCTTGTCGCGGCCAGAATAGCACGACAACATGATGGTTCCAACATTCTCTTGGTGCGCACCCTCCTGATGTCTAATCGACTGATCAAAACCAACAGGCGGTTCAATTCTTCCTGAACACGCAACCGTTGGCTCAAGCTGGATGGTCGCAGGTTGCCCCAGATTTAGTTGGACAGTGAGATTTTTGACTGCCGAGCGCTTGATTTGGAAAGACCCGGCTCCGATAGACGGCAAATCGCAGATAGAAAATCGGCCATTTTTATCCGTTTTGGTTTGCCACGCTGGAAAAAAGTCTTCGGGGATCTGGGCGTATTCATTGCTTTGGCTCGACAATCTTTTACTGTAGAGGGTCTCAGGATAGATCACGGCATCTGTGACTGGTTGACCAGAGGCATCGATGATTTGCCCATTTAGTACACCAACCGCATTTAGTTCTACCTTGATGTCTTGACGGTTTGGTTGATGGCTGTGTCGCTGGAGACCATTGAACCATCCGAAGCCATGCGATTCGTGTCTGGCTAACACCGACGCATGAGCTGTGCCTTCGCTCAACAGTGTGTCGTGCTGTTCACTTTTGAATTCGAACGTCCCTTCAGAATTCGACTTGGCACTGGCAACAACTTTTGGCTCGTTCCATTTCCCCGCGACTAACCACACTTCAGCATTTTCGATTGGCGTCCCGTCTGAGCTTTCAACGGTGCCGGAAATAGTTCCAAGATCGTTGGCCGTACTTTGTGCAGTTGCACCGTGGCAAATGAAACTGCTCAGCAGCAAGAGTAGACACAACGATTTAGTTGAGACCATCAAATCACCCCATGTCACATTCGGCTTAAAAGAGTTGCGTACCGGTTGCCATAAAGCTGGCACCACGGTGACTCAATCTGCATACGATTATAGAACATCGTAGCAGGCCGTGCGGAGCGTGTCTAAAAATGGTCCACTGCCCCACTTCAAAAATAACGCATGGCGTTGGCATGAGGGGATCAGACGCGAATTTCGATTTGTAATATGCAATTTGCGATCTGCAATTTGCAACTGGGACGCTTTTTTTAGTCCTGCTTCACACGTGCCGCGCGGCGTTTGTGAATAGGCGGCACGATGTTGGTGGCTAGTCCCATCCAAGAGAACATCACGATGATGTAATAGTTCAAATCGAACTCCCACCATTTGTGCTGAACCGTTGCGGCCGATTGGTCGGCGTGATGATTGTTGTGCCAGCCCTCGCCAGAGGAAATGATCGCGACAAACCAGTTGTTACGACTGTGATCGTCAGTATCGTAGTTGCGGTAGCCGAACATATGCGACAACGAATTGACTGACCATGTCACGTGCCACATCACAACAATCCGTGCGACAACGCCCCAAATGAAGACGCTGCATGCCAACTGGAAAGCCGGCATCCCAAACCCCATGGTCAGGCCGCCGATCAACCATGTCGCAAGAAAGACAAGTAGTCCGTGGGCAGCGAAAATCGCCACACCCGCGTACGTTTTTTTCTCCAGCCACATGTAGAACGGATCAGCCAGAATGTCACGAGCGTACTTTTGATACAGACTGAATTTCGCCGTATTGCCGTTCTCGTAAACTAACCATTGAAAGTGAGACCACAAGAAATTGACCAGCGGGCTATGCGGATCCTCTTGGTGATCGGACTCGTGGTGATGCAACCGATGCCAAGCAACCCAACGAGCTGGCGTTTCTTGCCCATTGCACAACGCAATCACGACCAGAAAACGCTCAAACCATTTTGGAGTCTTGAAACTCCGATGCGTCAGCAACCGGTGATACGTAATAGGGATTCCTACTGCTCCAAACGCGTAGGAGAAAACAACCAGAGAAGCAAAACCAGTCCAGCTGAACAACCACGGCACGAAGACTCCCAACGCCAAAGTATGGAAGACGACGAACGAAATTAGATAGCTGTAATAGATGCGCTTTTTGTTCACCTCCGCCGGCATCGGAATGTTGGACGCGTCACGCCCGCCCAGACGCTCCTTGCGGATCTCTGATTTCGTCTTCTCACTACTTGGGTGGGGTACCGTGCTCGGATCTGGGGCAAGTCGCTTCTTCGTTTTTGTACTTGGGGTGGTGGATGAAGTACTCATGAGTTTCCTCCTTGTAGCCAAAAAGACTGCGTAGTCCGCCGCAGGGCTGTAAATCTAGGTGGGTGTGACAGTGGTTGCATATTTTAGCGACATAGACCTGTTGCCACATTTCAGCGCGTCATTCTAACGGACGCAGAACAAATTAGAGGCGAAATCTCGCAGAAACTCAGGCGACAAAGTGTCTTATTATCAAGACGCGCCGATGACACCGGCTTGGCGGATTCAACCGATGGTCACTTGACAAAATCATTTCACTTGCAATGTGCAACGTGCAATGTGAGGGCCTACACCTGAGGAATAAAATCGGTCTGGCTGGTTACCGATTGCGCAAACTTTGCCAACAGCGTCGCTGCGTTGTCCAGATCAGCAAGCTCGATCGTCTCAACCGCACTGTGCATGTAACGGTTGGGGATCGCCAAAATCCCCGCCGCCACACCCGATCTTGTGACTTGCAATGCATTGGAATCATTGGGAGCCGCGCGACCGAGCGCTTTGTGCTGCACAGAGAGTCCATTTGTTTTAGCGATCGAATTGAGCCGCGCGTTAACTTCAGGATTGATGTTTGGCCCCCTGACGATCACTGGACCGCCGCCAAGTCGAATGTCGCCGTTCTGGTTTTTGTCAATCGTTGGGCAATCGGTGGCGTGGGTCTCATCAACGGCGATTCCGATGTGGGGATCAACCGCATAGGCGGCTGTTTTCGCCCCGCGCAAACCAATTTCCTCTTGTACGGTGGTCACCGCATACAAACCGCATTCGATTCCGGCTTCGGCACATCTGCGGAACGCTTCAACCACCACCCAAACCCC
>CALKXO010000181.1 GCA_938003615.1 uncultured Pirellulaceae bacterium
ATCCGCAAGGGACACGGCGACGAGAATTTCAGTACGCTACGACGGACTGCGTTGAGCTTGTTGAAACAAGAGAAGACGGCGAAGTGTGGAGTCAAGAACAAGCGACTAAACGCTGGATGGAACAACGACTACATGGAAAAATTGGTTTTCGCTGGGTAAATCACCGTGCAATCGCCCTGACCTTTGGCCCTACCGTTTCTCGTTCAAATGCGTTCCGTGCCCTTCAGGCTGGGATAGACAAATGAACGAGGCCTTGCCCAAAAACACGACAACTTCAAAACCTTCAGGCTGGGCTTGATAAATGCGTAGGGCTTTGCTCTTAGTTTGACTAGCAGTTCAGGCCTCTATTGGCAGAAGACTCGATTGAGCAGTATTGGTCTTTAGTTGGAGCTCCGCCTAAACCAATTTCACTGCCGCATCGCCGTCGGTTGCCGCAACGGAACCGATCCGCCAGTTCTCTAATCCGGATTCGGACAGCATACGGCGGACGTTGTCCGCGTAAAACGGACTGACGATCAGCGCGATGCCGATCCCCATGTTGAAGACGCGATCCATTTCGGCCGGATCGACTTTCCCTAGCCCTTGTAACCAGCTGAAGACGGGGGGAACATCCCACGATCCGTGTTCAATGTTCACCTCAACACCCGGTTTAAGAATTCGTTCAATGTTCTCGCACAATCCTCCGCCTGTGATGTGGGCGATGCCGTGCACTACATTTTTTACTTTGTAGTGGTCGAGGACTTTGCGGAGAGCGCGGGTGTAGATAACGGTCGGTTCCAGCAAGGTTTCGGCGACTGTTTTGCCAGTGTCGGCGACCACATCATCCACGCCCATTTTTGCCGCGTCGAATACGATCTTGCGAACGAGGCTGTAGCCGTTCGAGTGAACGCCACTGGAGGCGATGCCAATGACGACGTCATCGGCAGCGACCGCCGCGCCGTCGATCAGTTGTTTCTTATCGACGACGCCAACACAAAAACCGGCCAGATCGTAGTCCCCCGTTTGATAGTGGTCGGGCATGATGGCAGTCTCACCACCGAGCAACGCGCAATCGGCTTGCAGACAACCGTCGCTGATGCCCGTTACGATTTGCTCAAGGGCCGCCGGATCGTCATGCGACATGGCGACGTAATCTAAAAAGAACAACGGCTCAGCGCCACAGCAGATCGCGTCGTTGACGCACATCGCGACTAAATCAATTCCGACAGTATCGTGTTTGTCGGCCATGCGGGCCAATTTCAGCTTTGTTCCAACGCCGTCGGTGCAGGAGACCAATATTGGATCCTGATAGTTACGACGGAACATCTTGTTGTCGAAATCGAGTTGGAACAGGCCCGCGAAGCCACCGTCAAGCTTTTTGACTCGTGGCGAAAACGTACGGTGCATCAGCTTCGGCAGCCGCTTCATGGATTCGTTGTAAACGTCCAGATCGACGCCGGAGTCTTTGTAGGATAGGCCTGTCATTGTGTTTTTTCGGGGGAGAGGATTGCCACCGGTATTCGTTGACTTTGGAAACGGAAACTGTAACGGTGTTAGTCTTTTTTTTCCAGTCACAACCTCGCCAAGGCACCGATTTCCCCGAAGGATGTGAGCGCGGGGCGCCCGGACCTCAGGCTAGCCAAGACCTGCGTGAATTTTAAAGCAAATGTCGGGCCTTGATCTCTAGATACTGGTTAATCAGATCCGCAGTCATTTGTTCGGGGAAGGTTTCGATCGCCAGCACGCCCCGGTGCTTCAAATCGGCAATCACCTCGTGCCGCCAGTTGGCAATGGTTGCCGCTGCGGCAGCGCTGAACAGAGATTCTTCGCCAGTTTCCATCACTCGGTCTTCGTCAAACTGATCAACGACATCCATCATGTCATGGTCTTTGACCAATAGGCACAACGGCAGGTGTTGCCCGGTCAGGTTGGAGGTGTACTGCAAAATTTGGGAAGCGTTGACCTCGTCAATCACGTTTGTGATCAAAACGACCAGCGATCGCTTGGGGCATTTCTGTTTTAGGTATAAAAACGCTTTGTCGTACCGCGCCTCAACGTACCGCGCGTCTTCATCAAAACACGAATGCAGCAAACGATTAATATGTTGGATGCCGCTTTTGGGTGGCGTGAAACTGTGGACCTCGTTGCTAAAGTTTAAGAGGCCTACGGAGTCGCCCTGTTTGAGTGCGATGTAGCTGAGCATGAGCATGGCGTTGAAAGCGTGGTCTAACATCGACAGTCCGTCAGAGGTTCCCGTCATCATGCGGGCACAATCGACCATGAAAATAATGCGCTGCGACTGGTTGGATTGAAAATCTTTAACCGTCAGTTTCCGGCGTCGCGCCGACGTTCGCCAGTCGATATGCTTGTAGTTGTCGTCCTTCGTATAGTCACGCAGACGCTCGAACTCGTTGTCCTGCCCGATTCTCCTTACACGCCGCACGCCCATCTGGCTTAGCCTATTGGTGCGCGCCAGTAAATCGTATTCTGCGATCTGCTTCATGTCGGGATAGACGTTGATCGTTGTCTCGCAAGGCACTTGATAGAAGCCCTGCCAAAGTCCAAGTCGGCTCTTCACCGCCAAGTAAACTTTGTCCATGACAAATTTGCCGCGGCTGGAACTGGTGACGGTGTACTTGAAACGTGTTTTGCTTTTTGGCTTCAGCGTTGCAGGGAAATTAACGATCGAAGCGCTGAATTCGTCCGGAATGTCGTCGCAGAAATCGATCTCGCATGTTCGGCCGGAGAGATTCAAGAGTTCGACGTTGACGCGATGCGGTTTCCCCAAAGACGCCACCTTCAGGGAGTTTCTGGTTGCCGTAAATTGCTTTTGGGGCACCAGCGTGAAGAGATCGACCAAACAGGCCAATACGACCAACATCAAAATCGCGGCGGCAATGATTCCCGCGAAAGGAAGAAATATCTGCCCGAGCGCCACCATCGCAGGCAAAGTAAAAATCAACAGCGCTCGCCGGTCTGGAAAAGCGCTGCGAAAATACGACAGTGCCGACAGCGGAATCGCCATCAGCAGCAGGAAGATAATCGGGCGTTCAAGGAGAAACAGGATCATGGGTATGTTGTTTCAAAAGTCGCATTCCGCAACGGGAATACGCCAATCTCTTTATTTAATCCGAGGGACTTCGATGGTTCTGATGAGTTCATCCAGCAGCGTGTCAATCTGCTGGCCTTCCACTTCTGCTTCAGCGGTTAGAATCACACGATGGCGGAGGATGGATTTGGCGATGTGAACAACGTCGTCCGGCACCGCAAAATCACGACCATTGAATGCGGCAAGGGTGCGGATCCCCTGCATCATGCTGATGCCGGCACGCGGGGAAGCCCCCATATAAAACTGGGGCCAACGACGGGTCAGTCGAACGATTTTGTTAATGTAGTCAATCAACAGTGGGTCGACGCGCATTGCCGCATTCTCGCGCGTCAGCCGATTGATTTGCTCAGGGTTGGTCAGCGTTTGAATTCCTTCTTCCAATGTGAGATCAAGATTCGCTTGGCCGCCGTGCATCGCCAGAATGTTTGCCTCCTGCTGCTCCGACGGGTAGTCCGCAATCAGTTTGAACATGAACCGATCCAGTTGAGCCTCAGGAAGGCTGTACGTGCCTTCTGACTCCAGCGGGTTTTGTGTGGCCAGAACCAAAAATGGCAGATCTAGTTGATGCGTCGTTCCATCAACGGTGACGCGTTTCTCTTGCATGATTTCAAGCAGCGCCGCGTGTGTTTTGGCAGGTGAACGATTGATTTCATCAGCCAGTAGTAGCTGAGTAAACACGGGGCCGGGGCGGAAATCGAACTCCGATGTTTTCATATTGAAGACCGGTGCTCCAGTGATGTCCGACGGCATCAAGTCAGCGGTAAACTGAATCCGGCCAAAGTCGCAGCCGAGAATCTTACCAATGGTGCGGACAAACAGCGTTTTGCCGAGTCCCGGTACACTCTCGATCAAAACATGCCCGCCAGAAAAGATGGCGATCAACGTTCCTTCTACCAATTCATCTTGGCCGACAAAAACTTTGGCGACTTCACGACGGATTGAGTCATACAGCTTGCTGGTTTCCGTCTCGACACCGGTAGCGACGGCAGCCGGAGCTGAAACTGGAGTCGCCTCGATTGCTGCCGCTGGGGGCGCCGCTGGAGCACTGGTGGCTGGAATCGCCGCGATCGTCTCGCAATGCGGGCACTTGGCGCGTTTGCCGGCGGAGTCCAACGGCACGCTAATGATCTGGCTGCATTGGCTGCATGAGAACCGAATTTTTTCGCCAGCACTTTCAGGAGGATTGTTCATGATTTTGTGTTAAGAAATTCAGTTAACTGTTCTTGAAAAAAACTATTTGTTGCCAGAACGATTTTTGTACCTTCGGATTGCTTCCATTGCCCAGTTTCGATTGGACTCACTCTTCAGCAATCGGGCTGTGGCATCAATGTGATCTCGAAATGTCTTTTCGTTTTCGAGATCGATCCGTCGTGGCCGACCATGAATCGGAAAGACCGTGAAGAAAGCCACGACTGACAACAGGAGGAAAAATGGCACGATGTTGCCAATCGGTTTGCGTTTCAACCACTCCCAGCCACTTTCGTTAGGAGCGTACGTGTTGCGAACTTCGATTTCTGCCGGGCCACTTTCAAGCAACATGACAGCCCCGTTGGTCCGATCGATTAATTCGCCTGCGATGTTGCGGTTCTGCGCGTTGGCCATTCCCAAATTCATCAGCGCCGATCCGTTGCTGAAAATAAAGATCTGCCCCACGCTTTCATCTTCCGGACAGAAGATGCGCGACAAAAAGACGCCATCCGAACTTTCTAGCAAGGACTCGGACTCGCGTTGGTATGTTTGATTACCGAAGTAATATTCGTTGTCCGGCGCGGCAGGCTTTAGGTCAGCTTTGGTTTGCAGATCTAGCGTTCCAGTATGAAGACTAGCATCATCGACCATCAGTATGTCGCTCCACGCGCCTGTGAGTTCTGTGATTTTTGTGTCGAATTGAGCTTTCTGAGAAAACCAATCGCACTCCCCTTCGGGATTGGCGTTCTGAAAAAATGACAGGTTGAACCCTTCGTATCTTCCCAGCCGAGTCTTGACCAAGTGTTCGTTGTATCTGCGGATTGCTTTCTCTTTCTCAAGTCCTGAATTGGGCACCATTTCCAATTGCTGCTTCAAAAGCTTCTGCTTGCCACGGAATCCTGGCGCGACGAAAATGATCGAGCGATAGTTCCCCGCCCCAAGCCAACTTTCTAGCCGATCGATGACTTCATCCGATGGCGGCTGGATGCGATTGGGGCACCACAGAATCGTGTCGAACCGGTCGATCAGTGGCGAGATTCTTGGGGCGCGTCTGACGGTCCGACCGTTGTTGCGGAGCAGCGTGATGAAGCCGCTCAAGCCATCCACACTGGCGTAGCTCGCCGATTGCCCGTGGACCTTGCCGTAGTCATTGACGCTGCCGTAGTCTGTTTCATCGAACGAGTTACAGCCTGCTGAGATCGTCAGTAGCAGGGCGACGGCAACGATCAAAAATCGAGTCGAAATATTCGCCAAGGCTAAGCTCATGCTCCACCTCGTTGGGATTGCCCAAGATTGCTGTGGAAATTATCCAACTCAGACCAACAGCGTTCAAATTGATCCGGTTTGGGATCGTGATCCCCGAAAAACGCTGACTCAAATGGCAGCATCACGCTCTTGAAATAGGTTGAAAGCTTTGGGTCTTCCCAAACTTCTTTTAAATACTGCCGGTTCGTTTTCCCTTTGCGAAGCGTGATGCGTTCGTTTTGGTCGAGCGTAACCAGCACGTGGCTGTAAAGGAAAATGATCGCGCGGCGCAAGTCGCCCGCTTGATACGCTTGCTGAGCCATGCTGCGGAAGTCACCATTGCCGGCCTGTAGGTCGAATGGCAATTGTTCAATGCTTTCCGATAGTAGTTTCTTTCTTCTGGCCGCTGAATTCCCCTCGTCCGCCGCTGATTCGACGGCAAGGAATTTGTAAAACAGAAAAGCTAACACGGCGACAATGACGATCACCAGAATCGTCATGAAAATTGTGGAGAGGTTCAGGCCTCCCAGCCAGCCTCCACCGCCGGCTGGGGTTGTTGTTCCGGTGCCCGGATTGTTAGCCGGCTTCGGCTTCTTTGCTTTACCCAATTCGATTTCACTGCGTTCCTTTGACATCGGGAGCGCTTCGGTCTTCGATTTCAGTGGTTTTAGCTGATCTGCCTCTGCGTCGTACCATGGGTAATCGTATTTCTTCAACGCCTCAGAGAGTTCTTCATTGGACTGGGCATGCGCAGCGGTAACTGCAAACGAAACCAGTAGAAAAAAAGTCGTCAGCAGATAGATGCAAATCCTGTAAGTCAAATTCACTGTAGGCCTTGCTCCATCTTTTGCCCTTCGGACATCACCTGCAATGATACTTCCCAGCCTTCTTGGACGATGCGTGTGTTGATGTAGAACATAAACCGGAATACCGCCATGTAGGACGCAACCAGCCACGCCGCAACTGGCCAGTAGAGATACTGAATGGGTAAATCTATAGTTCCCAGTAAGCCGATGGTTTTGTCGATGTGGAACTGAAGTCCAGCCAGCATCGTGGTGAGCGCCACTGCGATCATACTTCCAAGGATAAAGCCGGCGATCACTTCACTGCGATGGAGGTCGCGTGAGCGCTTGCCGAACTGCATTTCCCCTTCGTGTTTCTTGCGTACGGGAGTCTTCTCTAGTAACAGGA
>CALKXO010000182.1 GCA_938003615.1 uncultured Pirellulaceae bacterium
GATGACAGGCTGGAAGCCTATCCCACCACTTTTTTTCGTGGGCATCAAGAGTGCCCATCCTGCGTCGTTAATCGCGATTCATCCACTTAATCAACAAGCCCGCTAGCCACGGTTTTGAGGTACGGAAACATTGTTAACGCCAAAAGGCCAAAACGAACCATACGGCCAAAACGAACCATACGGCTAACCCGAAATTAAATCCGTGACAAACCATTTGGCTGACTTTCCATGAAACCAAAGTTCGACCTAGTCATCATCGGTGCCGGAGCCGCGGGGCTAATGGCGGCAGCGAGCGCCGGATCGCGCGGGCTCAAGGTGCTGCTGCTGGAGAAGAATCGAAAACTGGGTGTCAAGATTTTGATGTCGGGTGGGACACGCTGCAATATTACCCATAACTGTCCGTCGCGTGAGATCGTTCGCGCGTTTGGCCGCCAAGGCAACTTTCTTTACTCGGCCCTCGCTGCTCTCCCTCCGGAAACGGTGGTCGAAAAAATCGAGGCACAAGGCGTCGAGACAAAAATCGAATCGACCGGCAAGATCTTTCCTGTCAGTAACCGAGCGATCGATGTTCGAGACGCTTTGGTTACGATGGCGGAAGATGCGGGGGCCGAAATTCACAATTTATCTCCGGTGGATTCAATTACTCGTCAAGCAGACGTGTTTCAGATTTCGATTGGGGGAGACGCGCGCGAGCAAATCGATGCCGCGCATGTTCTCATTACGACCGGTGGGAGATCGTGGCCCGGCTGCGGCACGACCGGCGATGGCTACGCGTGGGCGGAGAGTTTTGGGCATTCGATCGAGCGTACCGTTCCAGCGTTGGTCCCCATCCTCAGCCGCTGCCAGTGGGCCAACGATCTAAAAGGGATTACGATCGAACACACAGGAGTTGAGGTTTGGCCGGCGAGGGGGCGTGCGATTGCTGATTCGCCGACTGGTTCAAACGCGCTCCCTAAATCAAACACGCTCCCTAAATCAAACACGCTCCCTAAATCAAACACGCTCCTTCAACCGGGCAAGAAGAAGCCCAAAAAGCCCAAACCACTTTCACGGGCGCAGGGAAGTTTTTTGTTCACCCACTTTGGATTCTCAGGCCCTACGGCTTTGGACGTCAGTCGCGCAATTGCACTGGCCAAAAACGCGCGAGAGCTAGAATTGCAATGCGATTTTCTCCCTGATTGCAAATCGACCAAACTGCTAAACCTTTTGTCGCAGCGCCGATCTCAGCACGGAAAACAGTCCGTGGGCAACTTGTTGAACGATCTTTTTCCCAAACGGCTTGCCGAAGCGCTGTTGATTGAATCAGGGGTGCCTCTTGATTCTCCAAACGCAGAACTGTCCAATGACGGAGTCGAACGCATTGTACGGCAGATCAAGGAGAACCGATTTGAAATTAACGGCACGTTGGGATTCGAGAAAGCCGAAGTGACCGCTGGCGGCGTCTGTCTCAATGAGGTCGACAGTAGCTCGATGCAGTCGAAGCTTGTCGACGGTCTCTATTTTGCTGGCGAGGTACTCGACTTGGACGGCCCAATCGGCGGGTTTAATTTCCAATCAGCCTTCAGTACTGGTTGGCTGGCCGGCCAGTCGGTGCCGCAGCCAACGGCGTGATCGACGCTAGTTTCACTAACAGGAAAACAATTTGCCAGAACAAGCTTTGAAACCGTGGAGGTTGGACGACCTGCAAAACGTCGGCCACGTCATCACCGAGACCGCTGCACGCACGCCTGATGCGCTGGCCGTATCGGTCGCGACCAAGAAACGACGTTCCGACGGCGGTATCGCATACGACGAAGTGACCTTTGGCGAACTCGAACGCCGCACCAACCGGATGGCCACAGGATTCATTGAATCCGGCATCGAGATCGGGGATCGCATCGCGCTGCTGGTTCCACCAGGAATCGATTTCGTCGCTTGCGTATTTGCGCTGTTCAAGTGCGGTGCTACCGTGGTGCTGATCGATCCGGGAATGGGGCGGCGGAATATGATTCGCTGTCTAGCCGAATCGAAGCCCGTTGGAATGGTGGGAATTCCTCTTGCACACGTCGCGCGACTGTTTAACCGAGGCAAGTTCCGGGGCTGTGTAAAGAATTTCGTGGTGGGGAGTTTTGCCGGCGTCAAGAAAGTCTCCGCATTCGATTCGCTCGATGGGGATTCGTTTACTCTGATAGCCATCAAACGCGCCGATCCGGCGGCCATTATTTTCACCACCGGTAGCACCGGTCCACCCAAAGGCGTGCTGTATCGGCATCGAATCTTTATCGAACAAGCTCAACAGATTCGGGACTACTTCAATATCCAGCCCGGCACTGTTGATGTTTCTGGGTTCCCACTCTTTGCCTTATTCAACGCAGCGATGGGCGCGGCGACCGTGTTTCCTGATATGGACCCCACCCGTCCGGCGAATGTGCATCCGCCTAATATTGTTGATGCGGTGAACCGATATCAAGCCGACCAGTCCTTTGGTTCGCCGGCGCTGTGGAACACGGTGTCGCGCTGGTGTGTTGCCAATGAAGTTAAATTGCCCACGGTCAAACGTATCCTTTCCGCTGGCGCTCCGGTACCGGCGAGTGTTCTCAAGCGTATCACCAGTGTCATCGCTCCTGACGGCGATGCGTTCACGCCTTATGGAGCAACCGAGGCACTGCCGGTGGCCTGTAATTCAGCCACTGTTGTGTTAGGCGAAACGGCCAAATTAACCGATCAGGGGCTGGGGACATGTGTCGGAGCCGCATTTGAAACCATGCAGCTTAAGGTGATTGAAATCTCAGACCATCCGTTGAAATCGATTAAGGATTGTCACGATGTCGCGCGGTATGAGGTGGGTGAATTGATGGTCAAAGGTGTCACTGTCACCGACCAGTATGTTACATCCACTGACGCAAACGAATTCCACAAGGTTCGTGACGGAAATTCGTTCTGGCACCGGATGGGAGATGTCGGTTATCTGGACGCGCAAGACCGGTTCTGGTTTTGTGGTCGCAAATCGCATCGCCTCAATACAAAGTCGGGGACAATGTTCACGGTCCCATGTGAGTCGATCATCAACACGCATCCAGCCGTGTACCGCAGTGCTTTGGTTGGCGTCGGCGGTGGCGATGAAAAGACACCGGTGATGATTGTTGAGCCGGAGAAAGATCAGTGGCCGCGTGGAAAAGCGAAGCAGGAGGCGTTGATCGAGGGGCTGATGGAATTGGCATCTCGGTATTGGCAGACGGACACGATCAAGCATTTCTTGTTGCACAAGAGCCTGCCGGTAGACATTCGCCACAACTCCAAGATCTTCCGCGAGAAGCTTCGACCATGGGCAGCGAAACGAGTGCGAGTTTGAATGCCGCCATGCGTGAGCGGTAAGGTGCTGACCCAACGGATCTCAACTGAGATGTTTTATTGGTGTCAAAGTAATTCAGACCGGAGGCCGACAGATCCTTTGCCGATGGCGTACGCCACCGGATCTAGTTGAATCGCGCAAAAGGCCGGAGCCCGACACATTTTGGGATTCTGATTGTGCGGGCCTCCGAGACTGTGGATTTTTCAAGTGCAGTGTGCG
>CALKXO010000183.1 GCA_938003615.1 uncultured Pirellulaceae bacterium
CTCAGCAATCACTTTGGCTTGCTCAGCGATCTTCAGGTCGCGGGGATCGGGATCGAGTTGACGCGTGGAGGATTCTGACATGCCAATCTGATAACAGATTCGACAAATCAAATAAACCCGAATCTAAAATGGGCAGCTACCTACGAACAACTGAGCATAGCCCGAAAAACAGACATTAGAGCGGGCTAGACCCGTTTGGCGGCTGCTGTGTTGCAGATCTCAAATCCCTCGTCAAAGACTTCAAAGGTATACACCCCGTCAAAGTGGTTGCGATGATCCAGTGGTGACTTGCGCATGATCCCTACATCAATCATGTTGTAGACGATGTCGCCAAAAGCTGACGTTTCCAGAATGCCCCAATTCTTAAGGACAATTCGCGCCATGTAGCCGAACTGATTGATGGCGTACAACCGAATGGCTTCGCACAATTGTTGGCCCGTCAGGTGACGTTCCTGACCTGCCGAACGAGCGTCTTCCGAAGCCGCGAGATCGTAGGTGTACTCTCCTAGCTCTACGTTGTCGTCGGCGTAGGCAACCGCCTCACGTACAAATTGATACGCCTCGATTGGATAACGATCGTCTTGTGCGATCGCCTCGTGCAGCAGGAAGTTTTCTTCAGGCATAAGAACTACCAAGGTGGAATATCAAATACTACCGTCTTATTCTACTCAAAGGTCCACATAGTGGAAACGGGAACCCGTCAAAAACAACCTCATTCAGAGCGCTGTCTTGTTTGCCCCCCACGGCTAACTTCGTCAGAATCTGCACTATCTCTTCACAATCACCATTCAGAAAACGGGGTCCGCTATCGTACCGCCCGAATCAAATTTTACTGCAATTCCGGGCATTCGGGCTTTGTCCTACGGCAATTCGCTACAATCGCGCTGACTGGACACACCAACCACTAGCAATTCGGTTCAGCGAGTGTGGCATTGAGTTCTCTTATTGCTCCTTGCGACGGCGTCTCGGTCTGCGTCTCTTCTCCGCGCGTTTCATTCTTTCCGCACTCGACACTTCAGAGTCCTTACTTTCATCAACTTTTAGACCCTCGGAGTCTTGAGCAGTTGGCTTGCCTGTCGGTTGCTTCCCGCGCGGCGGACGCTTGCGATTTGCTTTAGGATCCGGTTTACCGCGCGACTCAGTCTTTCGTGATCGGTTGCGGGCGTCTGAATTTTTCTTTTTCACTTTCGCCGCCTCAGACGCTGCTTTGTTATCAGGCGCTGATTGCTTGCCGGATTCACTTTGCTGCAGCTTCGAATCACTTTGCTGAACGCTACTTCTCGATTCTTTCTGGGGCGACTTCTTCACAACGGTTAGCACTTCGCTAGCTTCGATCAGCATCCGACGATGGCCTTCGGTTTCAATCAGCAGTTGCTCCGCGAGAATCTGATGACTAAGGACTTTTCCTTTTCCTTCACGCGTTACCACGGTTGCCCCGATAGGTGGAAGTTGCTTTTGAATTTCCTCGTAGGTATCAAATTCGTAGCGCAAGCAACACTTCAGCCGCCCGCAGCGCCCAGAAATCTTGGTTGGATCAAGTGACGCCTTTTGTAGCTTCGCCATCTTCATCGATACCGGCGGCATTTTGACCAAGTGGTTGTTACAGCAAACCGGCTTACCGCAGTCCCCGTAATCGGCCAAGATCTTGGCTTCATCACGAACGCCCACCTGCTTCATCTCGATACGTGTCTGAAATTCAGCAGCAAGCACCTTCACTAATTCGCGAAAATCAACGCGCTCTTCAGCCACAAAGTACACCACCATCCGTTGACCGCCCAGCAAACGTTCAACTTCGATTAGCTTCATGCCGAGTCCTAAAGAATCGACATGCTTTTGGCAGCTGGAAATTTCCTTAAGCCTCGTTGATTCGATCGCGTCGATCGCAACCGCATCATCATCGCCGACGGCACGAACGATCGTCCCGGCCGGCGGTTGATCAAGATGAGAGAGCTCGTCTTCGGTAGATTCGCACAACACTTGACCGACTTCGACGCCACGCTCGCTGCGGATAACGACTTCCATTCCTCGCCGGTAGTCATCGGAACGCGCAGACATCACCCCAAGACTGCGCATCGTACCGTATCGAACAATGTATTTCCTCAAATCAACTACTCCTACTCAGGCAACCAAAGTTTCGCATCGCCGTCTGTTCCTGCCGTAGCAGGCTCAGCTTGGGTCGACTGCCACCTAGATGCCGGAACGTTATCTAGCGGCGAAAAAGTGCCGCCGCCCGGTCCGCCGGCCAACATTGCCGGATCAAGCAGCCCATAACTTTCAAGGACCATCGTCAATCGCGATTCGACCCCCTGCTCATTGATGTGCCGGGCCTCAATAGCTCGGACCAAGTCCTTCATCTTCTTTCCGACCAAATTGCGCGAAAGTCGATACTCGAACTCGTCAACCAACAAATGCCCCAAAGGTTCACCAGCGCGTTTTGCATCGGCGCGCATCTTCGCCAGCAATTCAAGCCCCTTTTCACTGTCAGGCTCAATCTGCGCCTGCGTCGTCAGCAATACACGTTTGGAAATCGTCTGATGGGTGCTAGGACGATTCAAAAGTTCCGGAGTGGTTTTAGTAATGACCGCAAGGTTGCCGACCCGAAACGAATAGTCGTGCAGCCCAACCAGTTCCTCGTCCGAGAGTTTCTCAACATCAATCGAAGCATGGATTGCTGGAGAGACACCGTCCAAAGTCGTGGAATCAAGCACCACGGGGGACAGTTCTTCGATCGCCAGATCTTTCACCATTTCATCAATGAGGCCAAGCGGAAATCGCTCGCCGCCATTCATCTGACGCAAGTAGAGAACAAACGCTTGAACTGCCGTTGCCAACTCGGGCTTACCC
>CALKXO010000184.1 GCA_938003615.1 uncultured Pirellulaceae bacterium
GGTTAAGATGAGCGTAGCGGTTACGTGAAGTTTCAGGAGTTTGGGACCGTTTCGTTGGCGATCTGGGAGGCCAATTGAAACACTTCGCAAGCACTTCGGGTAAAATTTCAACGTCTTGTCGCTCGGTTTTGTTATCATCTAATCTCAAAAGTCAGCCCCCACCATCGCGTGGCAGTATCGAAGTTTAAGAGATCCGTTATATGAAATGCCCGTTTTGCCAAAATGACAACGACAAGGTCGTCGACTCGCGCAGCGGCGAAGATGGCTACGCGATCCGTCGACGCCGGGTATGCCAAAGCTGTGACAAGCGTTTCACTACTTTCGAACGCGTCGCCGAACTTGATTTGCCGGTGATCAAAAAGGATGGCACGCGCGAGCCATTCTCGCCGGCCAAGATTCGCCAAGGGATCGAACGGGCGTGTTGGAAGCGCCCGATATCGACCGACGACGTCGAAAGTGCGATTTCCGAAACGATTCAGCAAGCCTACGATCACAAGGGCTCTGAGATCGACAGCCAGTTGATCGGTGAATGGCTCATGGACCGACTCAGCCGACTCGATGATGTCGCCTACATTCGTTTCGCAAGCGTCTATCGTCAGTTCAAAGATTTGAACGAGTTCATCGAGGAAGTTCAGCCGATTCTAAACCGCGGCGTCAATCGCATTCGGACTGAGCGCTTACCGAAGTAAGTTTGGTCCAACCTCGATTGACGCCGAGGAACTTGACGCTAGGAATTTGACGCCAGAAGCTTCTCGAAAGAAACGGATCGTACTGCATTGGGCAGAATTCCAATTTGCTCGGTGCGCTCATCAGCCAATTCAGTGTGTGCGACTAAGGATAAATTGAGCGATCTTTACCAAGGATTGGGTGGCGTCATTTAAGGGAAGCGATTTGGCAAACTCTTCAGCGCGAGACGCATGTTGTTGAGCAACTTCTCGAGCGTACTGAATTGATCCCGTGGACTGCATTAGCTCGACAGCGCGACCGACATCCGTCGCCGCGATGAGAACATTTAGGAACTCCGGTCGCTGATCAGAGGGCAGCATCTTCAAGCAATGAATGATGGGCAACGTTGCTTTGGCGTTGAATAAATCCGTGCCCAACGTCTTGCCGACGTCCTCGGGTGTTCCCACTAAATCTAAAACGTCGTCGATGATCTGAAACGCAATGCCAAGGTCACGTCCGTAGCTTTCGAATTTTTCGATTTCAGATTCGCTTCCGCCAACGAGCATTGCCCCAATCCCGCACGCAGCTGCACAGAGTTCGGCCGTCTTTTGCGAAATGATTTCGAAGTACAGGCTTTCCTCGATCTCGAAGTTGCCGGCATGAAAGTTCTGTTTCATTTCGCCCGCACAAACCAGATTGCTTGACCCGGCCAATTTCCCCATCGCCGGCGCTGAACCGCTTTTGCTGGCGACGTGAAAGGCATGAGTGAACAGATAGTCGCCCAGCAAGACGCTAACGCGATTGTCCCATTTGGCGTTAGCGGTTGTGTGATGCCGCCGCAAGTCGGCTTTGTCTAGGACATCGTCGTGGACCAGCGTGGCGGTGTGAATCATTTCAACAGCGGCTGCCATCAGATGAAGTTTCTGATTCTCGGCGGTGGAGTCTGCGTCAGATCCGGTCGTGGCTGTTGAGGCCATCGAGGCATTCCCGTTCAAAGCCAATCCAGAGAGTAACAACAGCACCGGCCGCATGCGTTTTCCGCCCAGCAACCAACTGTGTTCCAGAAGTTGGTCCACGAAGGGCGTTTCGCTACTGAGTTCTGTCTGCAGGATCGACTCGACCGCCGCGAGGTGATCTGAAATCGGTGCGTAAAGCGCGGCCAAGCCCGGACGAGCTGCTGCGTCGCTGGTAGAATTCTGTTCTTGTTCGTTTGGGTTGCGGTTCTTTTTCAGTAAATCGCCGCTGGCAATTTGGCTCACAGTGCTTTCCCGATTACGTGGCTTCCTGATTGGGTTGACGCCAGTTGGCGTTTGAAATGTCCGCTTTTGCCACCTGATTTTTCTTCAACGCGCACATTGGTGATCGTCATCTCCCGGTCAATGCTCTTACACATGTCGTAGACAACGAGACCTGATGTGGTAACCGCATTTAGAGCCTCCATTTCAACACCCGTCCGATCAATCGCAGCCACTGTCGCCTCAATTTGCAGTTCCGTCTCTGACGAAAACGCTAGATCGACTTCGACGGAGGTGATTCGCAGCGGATGGCACAAGGGAATTAGGTCTGCGGTGCGTTTGGTGGCTATGATGCCGGCAACACGCGCCATTTCCAACACATTTCCTTTTTCGATGCCGTTTTCCTTGATTTTTGTGGCTGTCTGAGACTTCATTACCACGGTTCCCGAAGCCTTTGCGTAGCGCGCCGTCTCTGGCTTTCCCCCCACATTGACCATGTGCGCTTCCCCTTTGTCGTTGAAATGGGTTAGTTCGCTCACATCGTTCTCCAGCGTTCATTTGACGGCATCTAAAGCAGATGACGTCTACAAAGTAACCAATTATAGCGATTTGCGTTAGTCATGATTCCCAATCGGGACAAAATGGCACAGATCAGGTGTTGTAGATCTAAGTTTGCTCCAAGTGGTTCTTGTTGGATTAGCCATTTCAAATGGATGTAGTGGGATTCGCCTGGGGTGTTAAAAAACTGGAGTCGTGTTGCAAAATCCCAGCGGCCTTTCTGTTCCAAGCTTGGCACACCGAGTTATGATTGCTTGGTGGTGCGTCTGACGAAAGTGATCTACGGGTAGGGTGGCGTCAAGGCA
>CALKXO010000185.1 GCA_938003615.1 uncultured Pirellulaceae bacterium
TACCTGCCTTCACTATAGTTTGAGCAACGGGCGACTCAGTGCAAGAACCCCATCACGAGCCAATTCGAATTTTGCTGACCGGCGCGACGGGCTATGTTGGAGGCCGGCTACTGCCATTGCTTGAGGAGTCCGGAAACTGCATTCGGTGTATGTCACGGCGGCCCGAATCTCTACGCGATGTGGTAGCGCCTGACACGGAAACCGTCTACGGAGACGCGCTGGATGCACCGTCTTTAAACAAGGCGCTCAAGGGCGTCCACACGGCCTACTACCTAGTTCACTCGATGGGATCGGAATCAGACTTCGAGAAGACCGATCGTGTGGCGGCCGAACTGTTTGCCGAGGCCTGTACTGCTCAAGATGTCAAACGCATCATTTATCTTGGTGGACTTGGAAATCCCGATTCCAATCTTTCCAAACATCTTCGCAGTCGCCAAGAGATAGGAAACATTCTTCGAACATCTTCGGCCGCAATGATCGAGTTTCGCGCTTCAATCATTATTGGTTCAGGCAGTTTGTCGTTCGAGATGATTCGTGCTTTGGTCGAACAGCTGCCAGTGATGATTTGTCCCAAGTGGGTGAACGTCATGGCTCAACCAATTGCGATCGAAGACGTACTGGCCTATTTGCTGGAAGCTCAAAACCTACCGATTGGAAAAACGGTAGTGTTTGAAATTGGTGGACCGGACCAAATGTCATACGGCCAAATCATGCAGCTTTATGCACGGTTGCGGGGACTCAGAAGATGGATGATTCCCGTTCCGTTTTTGACTCCTTACCTTTCGAGCCTGTGGTTGGGATTAGTGACGCCGCTGTATGCCCGAGTGGGTAAGAAATTGATTGAGAGTTTAAGGAATTCCACACTCATTTCGAACAACGTTGCCGACAAGTACTTCACCATCGAACCACGCTCAGCTGAATTGGCCATCGCGCGGGCATTGGTCTACGAAGAACAGCAGTATGCTCAGACACGCTGGTCAGACGCGATATCAAGCAGCGGTAAAATGAAAAGCTGGGGGGGCGTGCGATTTGGTTCACGCCTTGTCGATTCACGTACGCAGGCAGTGGCGGCCAGTCGAGAGGCTGCGTTCAAGCCTGTTCGACGAATCGGAGGCAAGACTGGTTGGTACTACGGTTCGTGGCTTTGGCGAATTCGCGGTTTTTTAGATTTGCTCGTTGGAGGCGTTGGAGTTCGAAGAGGCCGGCGCGACGACGATCAGTTGCGTCCTGGAGACGCCTTGGATTTTTGGCGGGTTGAGCAAATTGAAGACGGGCATCTATTGCGGCTGAGGGCTGAAATGAAGGTCCCCGGCCGTGCTTGGCTGGAATTTGAAGTTAACGAAAACAACGGCGTGAGCACCGTTCGCCAGACGGCGATCTTCGATCCGGTTGGGGTGTTGGGACTAGCTTATTGGTATGCGCTTTATCCAGTTCACCAATTCGTTTTCGCCGGCATGCTGCGAAATGTCTGTGCCGCGGTAAAGCGTAAAGGTGACGAATTGGAGGTCGACTCGGCTCAGACATATTCTTCGCGCTGGCCGCCAGAGCATTGGTAAGAGGTGTGGAGTCTATGCCGTTGGCCAATCGTTGATTAAAATTTGCCGAATTCAATTCGTCAACGTAAACTCAACACCCACACTCGTCATGCCATCGGTGGATTCAGACAACTTTTCTCCCTTGCACTTCGGCGATCGCTTAACTTCTACGATTGCAAACAAGGGAACGCCGCTGGTTGTTGGCATTGACCCGCGCGTGGGGCAGTTGCCCGAGGCACTCAAGAGTGGACTGGACCCCAAAAATCCCGAAGGCGTAGCCAATGCGTTCGCTGAGTTTGGAATTGCAGTCATTGATGTGGTCAAGGATCTTGTGCCGGCGGTCAAACCGCAAGCAGCATTTTTTGAGCAGCTTGGTCCTCTAGGGATGGCTGCGTTGGCAGAAGTGGTTGACCACGCGACGGCATCGGGCTTAATGGTTGTGATGGATGCCAAACGCGGCGACATCGGATCGACCGCCGACGCTTATGCGAAAGCTTATCTGGGACATAAAAGTCAAACGGCATGGGGATGTGATTGTCTGACGGTCAATCCCTATATGGGGTTTGACACGTTGGAGCCGTTCTTCACCACCGCAAAGTCAAACGGTGCGGGTTTGTTTGTGTTGTGTAAAACGTCCAATCCCGGCAGCGACGCCTTGCAGGAGCAGGTTACCGGTGGCGGAAAGAAGATTCATCAACGGGTTGCCGATGAAATCCAGAGACTCTGTAAGCAGACTCAAGGTGACAGTGGCTACGGAATCGTTGGTGCGGTTGTCGGCGCGACCTACCCGCAACAGCTGGCAGAACTGCGAGAGCAGATGCCGAATTCGATACTACTGGTACCCGGCTTCGGTGCGCAGGGCGGCACTGCATCTGACGTGGCTGCGGCATTTGACGAAAATGGATTGGGCGCCATCGTCAACAGTAGTCGAGGCATCATTTTCGCCTATGAGCAGGAGAAGTATCAGACGTTGGCCAAAGACGACTGGAAGCTGGCGGTCGAGCAAGCCACGGTCGATACGATCGAGGTGCTGGCGGCTGGAACCAACGCCGGAAGGCTGGCTCAGTAAGATTGGGTAGGATTGGCGTCCTGCGCGTCCTGCCTGTCAGTTGAAATACCTGACAGGCTGGAAGCCTATCCTACTCTATTCCTCATTGCCAATTCGCGGGTCGGGTCTCAATCGGATTTCATGCTCAAGGTTACTTCCGCGATTGAGTGACTGTTGCCCAAATTTGTCGCGGATTGAATCCGAGATTTCGTCGACGCGCGATTGTTTGTTTTTGTCTTCTTGGTCAAACAACGACAGTTGCCGGGGAGCTGAGCGGCTGAGGTTTGCGGTGCCTAGTCCGATCAGACGAACGCCGCGTCGTGAGTGGCGACCGACGTCCGACAGCAGTTGTGACGCGGTCTCGAAAAGCGTCTTCGTCGAATGTGTGGCAGCAATCGTCTTGCGCCGAGTGATGGTTTCGAAATCGTCGTACCGCAGTTTTAATTGCACGGTCTTGGCGAAGATGTCGTGCCGACGCAAACGCCTACCGACCAGGTCGGTCAGTTCGTGAAGCCAAGCCGTCAGAACTTCATCGTCGTAAATGTCGACTGGGAATGTGTGCTCATGAGATACCGATTTGGTGATTCGGTCAGGAACAACAGGGCGGCTATCAATGCCACGGGCGAGGTTATAAAAATGCTGAGCGCTGTCTCCGATGTTTGATTGGAGGGTTTCCAAATCAAGCTGCCTCAATTGCAAGATCGTTTGGACGCCCAGCCGAGTAAACTTCTGCTGGGTTTTAGGGCCAATTCCCCAAACACGGGATATCGACAACGGATCGAGAAAGTTCTGAATGTCGGCTGGATCGACGATCGTAAGTCCGTCAGGCTTGTGGAGATCGCTTGCAATTTTTGCAAGGAATTTGTTTGGAGCGACGCCAGCCGAAGCAATCAGGCCAGTTTCGGCAAGGATTTTAGTTTTGATCTGCTGCGCGATGTCGGGGCCACTGCCGAAAAGTCGCTTGCATCCGCTCACATCGAGGAATGCCTCGTCTAGGGATAGAGGTTCCACCAGAGAGGTGAACTCGAAAAAGATCTGGCGGATTTTTCGTGAGACGGCAGCGTAGTGGGCCATCCGACTTTTGATGAAAACGATTGACGAGCATTTTCGCAGGGCTTCTCTGGACGGCATGGCACTGTAGATGCCAAACTTCCGCGCTTCGTAACTGGCGGCCGAAATCACGCCGCGCCCACTGGGAGATCCACCCACGACAACCGGCTTTCCGATCAGCGTTGGGTTGTCGCGTATTTCTACTGACGCATAAAAGGCGTCCATGTCAACGTGAATGATCATGCCTACTGAACCACTATTGTTGCGAGGTCAATCTGGTCTTCGTCAGCGTGAAACTTCTTCCATGCTGTTTGCGTGCCTGCCGTCAATCGATTGGCCGGTTGGAAGAATCGTTTCAGTAGCTTCATTTCAGATTCCGAAACAGGTTGCCCAGCACCGACAGTGTCCGCAACACCGAACAGAAAATAGCCTCGCCCTCCATCGACAATCAGATCGAACCGTCCACTGTCGTCCACTCGCGCAACGGCTCCGCCCAAGTCGTGAATGGCGGCGATGGTTTGATTGTCCAAGGGTTGGAAATCTTTGGGCGTTACCCCGGCGGAGAGAAGTGGAGACTGAGGAAAACGGTCTCTCGGTAGCGCGAAGGCAATGCCACCAACAGCCGGATTTTCTCCCCCATTGGTGTTGGCGACCAGTTTACCAGAGACACGACAATCGAACGCGATCTCGATCGTCTGGTCGTTGCGGGAGGGGCCTCCCGAGGATAGCGAACCGACCAGCATGCCGAACAGGAAGAACGTCGTGGCAACGACACCCAGTAAAAGCGCTTGGAAATGAACCGTCCACCGGGGGAGTGTGACCGAATCGGAGGATGCGGGTTGGGAAGTTGAGGAGGGCGCCGTCAAGGATGACTCGTGGTTGATTTTAAAGTTTTGCGGTGAATACTGTTGGCAACGCAACGCGCAGTGTGCTGGCCCGCTTTGGGGCTTGCCTGACTATACATCAGTCATGTGAGAACAGCAAAATGACGATAGTTGAACTGGTACGCCACAAAGAAGTGCTTCCTTCCAGTATACCGTTTATGCTTCAAAAGATACTTTCGGTTTCCATTTTGATTCTACTTGCTGGAGTATTCCTCGCAGCGTCGGGAAGAGCGTGCGCTCAGGGGCGGCGGGCGGGGCGCGTTGTCGTAACGATGGAGTCGGGGCTGCAGTATGACGGTAAGGTTTTCAACATTGAAGAGATCAATGTTGAAACGGGGGATTCCGGGGCTGGGGCCGTAAAGCCGGTGGTGGTGATCAATGATGGCTTGAGGCGAATTTTCGTCAATGAGGACAGTCTATCCAATATTGCAGATTCGACACGCAATGAAACTGAAATGGAAATCTGGCAACGCGCCTACGAGGGGCCAAGAAAAGGCGCCGCGCCGTTTCTCTATGCGGAACCGTTTAATAACAACGGCCACCGGATTCTTGCTGTTCGTACACCTGAAGGACGCGCTCAGTACATTCAGGGCATCACGAAGCTCAATCCGAGGTATGTGACGGTCCAATCGCTCTCCGGCGGAACCAACCTCGCGGCGAAAGACTGGAAGATGAGTCTCGCGATTGGAACGATTCCAACTTCGGTACTCAGAGGCGTACTGGAAAATGAGATCGTCGATCCGAACCAAGTGACGGCGTGGCTAAATATTCCGGACTTCCTCAGGCAGGCCGGGCGCTTCAGTGAGGCTAAGGATGAATTGTTGAGAATCGCCGAACGGTTTCCTGAACAGAAAGAGCAGATTGAAGCCGGGCGTTTGATTTTGCTTCAGCAGGAAGCCAAGCAGCAATTGCGTGAGATTCGGAAAACGTTCGAGGCGGGACAAACCGATCTCGGGACACGCTGGATCAAGGCCATCGATCAAAAAGGGCTTGCTCCTGAAACGACCGCTGAGCTGGATGATTTACTCGACTACGTCGAACGCCAGAAAGACAAACGTGATAAATTGAGTGCACGCGTTGTGGCGGCGGTTGAAAAAATGGAAGCCCTTCCCGAGGGGCAACTGACCGAAGAACAAGCAGACGCGCTCATGCGATTCAAGGAACAAGTGAAGTCGGATTTGAATCTGCATAACTTGCAACGGCTGGACAGCTTCGACCGATTGTCTGCCGATCCGAAAAATAAAGATCAGCAAAATGTAGCTCTGGCAATCAGTGGTTGGTTGCTGGGCAGTAACAACGCGACGGATAATTGGGCGGTAGCGCAATCTTTGTATTCGGTATTGGATTTAGTTGGCGAGTATCTGAACAGCCCGGAGCAAGAACAGCGTACGGCGATTCTTGATCAGCTGGCTAAATTTGAAAGTAGCGACGTTAGCTTTTTGGCACCCATGATTGCCAATATGTTGCCGCCCAAACATGAGCTCGTTGGGGATTACTCGGGGCGTGAGCCCATTGAGTTTTTTGTCACGATCGATGGAACCAAGATCGATCCTGAGCCCAAAAAGTATCGATGTCTTGCTCATCTGCCCACAGAGTATGATCCGTATCACCGCTACCCGATGATGCTCAGTTTGCCGGGCAGAGCGAAGGTTGAGAATCAGCTGAAGCATTGGTGCGGAGAATTTAACGAGGGGCTGGGTGTGCGCTATGGAAATGCTTCGCGTAACGGCACCATCGTGGTGGCCGTCGACTGGCGAAAACCGGGCCAGCGACGCATTGAACATTCGGTTCGTGAACATTTGATTGTGATGAAGGCGCTGCGAGAGGCGATGCGTCGATTTTCCGTTGATACCGATCGTGTCTTTTTGCAAGGGCACGGGATTGGTGCCGATGTGGCTTACGATGTGGGGATTTCTCATCCCGAACACTGGGCGGGAATTATTGGTGTCTCGGCAACGGGGATTCAAAAGTACCCTTTGATCTATGCAGAAAACAAAGGTAATCGCTTGCCTGTTTACGCCGTCGTTGGGGAACGTCACATCGGCAGCATTCGAGGTTGCAGGGACGCTTGGAACGCTTGGCTGACGTCGAAGCAACTCAACGCTTGCACCGTGGTGCAGTACCTCGGTCGGTTGGACGAACAGTTTTTGGAAGACGTACCCGAGGCGTTCAAGTGGATGCGAGCGCAGCGAAGACGTGTGCCCGACAAGTCAGGTTTTGCGTTCAACAGCAGATCGATCAGGCCGGCAGACAACTATTTTTGGTTTCTGGAGATCCATGGTTTTCCATTGCGAAATATTAAGCGCCCCGAACTTTTTCGCGCGCGACGTGACATCAACGTTCTCAAGATCGGCGGTGAAATTCGCAGCGGTAAGCCCAACGTGTTTGTGGTTAGTAAAGCTGGAACAGGGGCGACGCTTTGGTTGCGCCCCGGCTATTTCGATTTCAGTCGGGAAATTGACATCAGCGGGCGTGGTCGGAAGTTTACTGGCTCTGTCACGGCGTCGCGCAAGGTGCTGCTAGAGGACGCACGCACACGCGCCGACTATCAGCGACCGTATTGGGCGAAACTGGACTATGTCAACGGAACATGGGTGCCGTAAGATCGCTCCGGTTTCGTGAACCGGAAGGTGCCGGATTGTTTCGGTTGATCTGCGATCGGGTTGCTAGTGGCCGAGCGTACTGTTTACGTACTGCTCAATGAATTCGATTCGATCTTCAAGCAGCGCGGTTGTTGCACTGGTTGGAGATTAAGTCTCGACATCAACGGGGCGGAGCAATCGTGAGCAATCGCGCCGCAGACTTTGATGTGAACTTGTGTTTTACGGTTCAACGGCGCGGTAGGCGTCTATGACGGCTTGTTCGCCTTCTTTGCCCTTCATCGAATTTCGGTGCTCCATCCCAATAATTAGGTCTCGACCGTCTTTGGTCTGGCGTTCGGCGATGGCTTTGAAGACGTTGGCGTAGTTGATCTCACCAGTGCCGGGCTCCTTGCGTCCCGGGTTGTCGCCGGCCTGAAAATAACCAATTTCATCCCAAGCGCGATTGATGTTGGGGATCAAGTTTCCTTCGCTGATTTGTTGGTGGTAGATGTCAAAAAGAATCTTGCAGCTTGGCGAGTTGACCGCGCGACAGATGGCGTAAGCCTGATCGGAGTCGCGCAGGAAGGCGCCGCCATGATTGGTGTACCAGTTCAGAGGCTCGAGCACCATTATGATTCCCTCGGGTTCCAAAA
>CALKXO010000186.1 GCA_938003615.1 uncultured Pirellulaceae bacterium
TCAGGTCGATGTTTCGATCGCCAGAGGGTTGGATTACTACACCAGCACCATTTTCGAGACGTTTCTCGATGACTTACCGGGAATCGGTTCGGTCTGCTCGGGCGGACGATACGACAATCTGGCTCAGCTCTACACGAAACAGGAACTGCCGGGCATCGGAGCCTCTTTGGGTTTGGACCGGTTGCTGACGGCGATGCAGAAATTGGGGATGATCGAGCCGACACGTACGACCGCTGACGTGCTGGTGGCTCAGTTTGACACGGGAAGTCTGAACGAATATCTGAAGATCGCGGCAGCGCTGCGGTCTCAAGGAATTGCGACCGAAGTGTTCCCAGACGCCAAGAAACTCAAGGCTCAGTTTAAATATGCCGATCGACGCGGCTTTCGGGCGGTCGTTTTAGCCGGAAAAGATGAGTTGACATCTGGTCGATTGAATGTGAAATGGTTGGAGGACGGAAGCCAGTCAGAATTCCCACTTTCGGGTGATCTGACGGATTTGGGCAAGTGGCTAAAACAGCGACTAGGTTAGTTGTGGGTTAGTCGTTTCGAATCGTCGATCATTTCGCGTTGTTGATTCGATTTCTCATGCCGCATGAACATTTAAGAGAAAACACAAACGATGGTAGAGCAGAGTTTATTGGGGTATGCCTTGGTCCTAGCGCTGATCTTTTTGGGTTTTCTGGTGGTGTGCATGCCTCGCCCGCGCGGCATCGCGTTTGAAAGCGAAGAAGCGGAAGAGAAATATCTCAAGCGCAAACGCAACGCCAAAGCCAAAAAGAAGAAGTCTAGAAAAAGCAAGAGCAAGAAGAAGCCCAAGAAGAAAAGCAAATAGTGAACCAGCAACGTTCAAGCCGATGGCGAAGTTACTGTCGAGGGCTGATCGGTGTGGTCGGTGTTGGTTTGATGCTGGCGACGGTCGCTGTGTTTTTCCCGGTCAGTTTAATGGCGACCTTTCATCAGTGGTTAGGGTTGGGTGATTTCCCGGACGCTCCTATCACAATCTATCTAGCACGGTCGACCAGTTTGCTCTACGCGATGCATGGTGCGGTGATGTTCTACGTGGCCCTGAATTGGGATCGCTGCGAAGCGCTGGTGCCGTTACTAGGTTGGCTGCATGTAACGCTTGGCTTGACGATGATCGGCGTCGACGTCAATGCCGGCATGCCCCTCTACTGGACTGCAGGAGAGGGACTGCCGATTGCGTTGACTGGCGGAGTAATTCTGTGGCTATTTCGCCGATCGTCGTCGACTTGCGGCAACTAGTCCTCCGAGGCTAAGCAGTAGCATCAGAGATGATGGTTCTGGAACGGCAGCGAAAACAATATTGTCGATGGCGACATAGGCTGGGACATCGCTGAAACTACCGGTGGCGAAATCGCTGACCTTACTGGAGGTTGTGGCGAAGGAAAGTGAACGCGTGGTGTTTAGCCTGCTAAGGTCTAGTGTGCGCCAGTCTTCAAGTAAAAATCCATTGTCGAAATTAATTAGATCCAGTTCTACAGATCCTGTCACACTACCGGTCGCATTTGCTCCTGCGTGACCAGTAACGATCAAACGAAAAAAGTCACCTGCGCCGAATTGCTGGGTGGGGTCAAAATCTGCCGCAGCTGTGGGCGCGGGACTAAAAGTGCTGTCGACACCATCAAGTCCAGCTTGGGTCAAGCGCTCGACATAGGTGGTGTTAGCTACGTCGATGGAGTCCAGAAGAGAGTCTTGTCCGAGGTTTAACACAGAAGCTGTGGATGGCTGGCGGATTCCATTGGCGTCGTCTACTGCTGCAACAGCGGACTGAGTGAACGCGATTGCGTATGTTTCGTTTGCGACAGTTGCTCCGGTGGTAGCCGAAGCACCTCCGCCGGGAAAAGCAGCATATTGATTAATGAAACCCGGTCTCGTGGTGTCGACCACATTCGAGACAGCGAGCCCGCTCCAAAAACTGAAAAATGGTGTCTGGGTGAATTCGTTTTGCAATGAAACGGAGGCGTCTGAGTTGCCAAGGGTCGCTGATTGCGTGTAGACAGTCCCTGCGGCCGGGTCGGTCGGGTCCAAGGGACTTGAAGTGCCTACAAACAGCGGGTTGGCTGCCGCATTAAGCATTGGATCACCGTCGTTGAAGCTGTCTGTTGAGGGTAGTAGTGATTCGAAATCGATTGTCGTTTGTGCGACGCTCGTTCCGGAGGAGATTGCGACAATTCCTGCGACAACTGAAGCGAGAAAGGTTGTGGAAAACGCGTTGCGTGGATTCGGTTTTATCATGATGTCTTGCTTGTTAAAGAGAGTTCATTGTTAGAAAGATCAGTGGTTGAAAAAGCTCAAAAGTCGTCGAAAACTTCTCCGGTGGCTCGGGTACAAATGGCACCGAGGGTAAACAGTTCCATTTTCTCAGGAAGAAATTGAACGTGACCATCGGCGAAACCCCCGTTAGCTCCCCCCGGGTGGTTGCTTCTTATGTCGTTTTCAAATAGGGGAGCGGCATTGATTGCAAAAGCCTGATCAAAGACGTTTCGTCCATTGATCCATTGTCCGTCGCTGAAGTTGCTGTCCTCCGCAACAATCAGTGTATTCGAAGACCCGTCGGTCACGTCAGCGATTCGAAAAGCCCGATCAAACACCATGATTCCCTTTGGTGGAGTATTGGGGCTATTGATGCGTTCGCCGAAGATACCGCCGTAGTCTGACGGGCCGCGCGTTGATACGACTCGGTCCCGTGAAGAAGGACAAATAAATGTTTGGATCGAAGTGGCTGCTGCTTCGGCGTTGTCAGGGTGGTCAAAAGGAAGGTTTAGGTTTAGTTTTGAAAACACGTTCTGCTGATCCAAAAACGGTAGCAGGAATACGGACCAAGCGAAATTCTTAAGCTTGGGGTCGCCTCGAAAGAAGGGCCTCGCCTCGGTGACACCTTGGGGGAATTCCATTTTGGCACTGTGGTGGTTTTGCAGTGCCAGTCCAATCTGTCTGAGGTTGTTTGCACAGGTGATTCGCCGCGCCGCTTCGCGGACCTGTTGGACGGCGGGCAGTAGCATCCCGATCAAAATGCCGATGATCGCAATCACGACCAGTAATTCCACCAAGGTGAAACCGGCGCGGAAGTAACCGCAAGGCTGATGGGTAGCGTTGATCGGGCGCGCGAAGCGGCCGATTGGCTGGGGGCGCAAGGGTAAGCGCGTATTAATTTTTACGAAACACCGCATGGGAAAATTGTTTCCTCCGGTGCGCTCGTCCCTCGCAGAGCGGATACCGAAAATGAAAAGGCAGGTATTCTGACTTCCTTCTGGTTCGTCGCCGCGACATGCGGACGAATGAACGGAGCTGATCCGCCTTCTCACCTAACTTCCTACCGGAAGTTCGGCAATGGCTTGAGATGGATCGTCAACGCGAAGGTTACAGCGGCGGGGCCGTGACGGAATTACACCGAACTTCCCTTTAATTAATTGGCGAGAATGCCAACCAATCACCTAATCACTGGAGCACACACACTAGCTAAGAGTCCTTGAGTTGTCTACGACAAAAAACGCCTTTCACATCGGAACGCCGTCGCGCAGTCTGCTCTCGGGGAATAAAATAGTAGGTTCTAGTGGGGAAGTTTTAGTGGGGAAAGATGGAGGATAGCTTGTCACGCTGTAGCCAGTCGGCGGCAATCGCAGGCCACTGGTCGATAGCGCTGTTTTGCGGTGGCGAATCCCATAGCCGTGTCCGCCGCTTCGGAAAATGTGAAGTTCAGCATTCACGTTGTTTTTTTGAACGCGATAGACAACTTACTTGAAACTGTTGGAAGCGTGGAGCGGTCATTGGATTCCGGCTGCCGGCCGGTGCATTATTGTGGTTGGGGCCAGAGAAAATCGCGTTGAACCGGGGTATTGGGTCTAGTCCTTGGTTTTAATAATCAAAACATCCCCTTTATCGCCGACTATTACTCTGGCAAGAATGCTCGTTCTCTGGCATAATCCCCGACTTTTCCACGGGGAATCCGCCTCACAGCAGTATTTTTACGCGCCTCGGGCGGGGAAGTGGGGCCTAGATGAACGACGCCGCCGCACGTTGGCAATATTCGAACGAATGTGGCGTCCACATATAATATAAGGGAGATGGTATGCAGTACAAAATTCTAAATAGCGGCGGTTTGGGTGTAGGCGGAAGACAAAACGAGCTGATCGAATTAGCTTTGACTCACAAGTACGATGGAGTCGAAATCGACATGAATGACCTCGTTGGTCGCCACGACACATTGGGCAAAGAGTTTGCCTGTCAGTTTTTGCAGTCAGCGCGAATCGATTTGGGGACGTTCGATCTACCTATCGACTTCGGTGCTAATGATTCAGATTTCGTCAAACAGTGTGAGCGTCTAGAGACGATCATCGACTTGGCTCAGACGCTCGGAACGCGTCAAGCGGTGGTCCGCATCGCTCCGCAAGCGGCTGATTTGGCGTTTCAGGAGAATTTTGAGAAACACCGTTCTCGTATCAGCGACGTTGCCGAGGCCTTCAAAGCTGCTGAGATGCGTCTGGGGCTTTTTCTGCAGGCTTCTAAGGTTGGCAAGACTCCTGGCGATTTCAAGTTCATCCAGACCGCTGAAGAAATCATGACGTTGGTCAAAACGATCGGCCATCCGAATGTAGGTCTGTGTATCGATGCCTATGAGTGGTGTGTTGGCGACGGAGCATTGGATCAGCTTTCTGATGTGGACGCCAACCAGTTCTTTACTGAAGTTCGATTTGCTGATCTTGCGGCAACGGCAGACAAAGCAAACCTGAAGTCCAGTGATTTACTTCTGCCTGGCGATGGCGAGGACTCGTTCTCGGTCAAGCTCGCCAACCTGTTGATTAAGAAAGTTTACCAAGGGCCAATCTCGGTTGCGACTAACGCCGCTGCTTACAGCGACGGACACAAACACCGCACCGTCGAAAAATTGAGCTTTCGCCTCGCTCAACTGGTCGCCGGTGAGGATCCAACGGTTTCAGCAAACGGCGAAGTTGTTGAAGAAGCAGCCGACGAGGGTGCAGAAGCTGCTGAAGGCGCAGAAGCCAAGACAGACGATGCGGCTCCTGCTGCTTCGGCAACTTAAACTCCTGCGTGGTGTGGCGAGCAATTTGCCAAATTAGAATCCGAATCAGGGCAGGTTTTTTCCAAACCTGCCCTGATTTCATTTTGAGTTTCAATAGACAAGAAAAAAACATCAACCATTTGACCGATTAAGTCGATCCGAGGACTCCATGGCCAGCGAATTGAACAAGTACAGTAAGACAATTACACAACCTCCCGTGCAGGGTGCATCCCAAGCGATGCTGTACGGCACCGGCATGACTTCTGAAGACATGAACAAAGCTCAAGTCGGTATCGGCAGCGTTTGGTACGAAGGTAACACCTGCAATATGCACCTCAACACATTGTCGGCGGAAGTCAAAAAAGGTGTTGTTGATGCGGGTTTGGTCGGCATGCGGTTCAATACGATTGGCGTCAGCGATGGGATCTCGATGGGCACCGATGGGATGAGTTTCTCGCTGCAGTCACGCGATGTTATCGCTGATTCGATCGAGACCATCATGGGCGGGCAGTGGTATGACGCTTGTATCGCGCTTCCCGGTTGTGACAAAAACATGCCGGGCTGTCTAATTGCCATGGGGCGTCTGAATCGGCCCAGCTTGATGGTCTACGGTGGTACGATTCGTGCCGGAAAACTGAACGGTTGTAAATTGGACCTCGTTTCCGCGTTTCAGTCCTACGGCGAATACGTGTCGGGAAAAATTGACGATGACGAGCGTCGTGAGATTGTGAAGAACTCGTGTCCCGGGGCAGGTGCCTGCGGCGGAATGTACACAGCCAACACCATGGCCAGCGCGATTGAAGCGTTGGGAATGGCGTTGCCTTACAGTGCTTCGATTCCGGCGGAGGACCCGGCGAAAATCGACGAGTGTCATCGCGCTGGTGCGGTGATGTTGAACCTGATGGAGAAAGACATCAAACCGCGCGACATCATGACGCGCGAGGCGTTTGAAAATGCGATGGTGGTTGTGATGGCACTGGGAGGATCGACCAACGCGGTGTTGCATCTGATTGCGATGGCGCGAAGTGTTGACGTCCCGCTAACGCTGGACGACTGGCAAGCTGTCAGCGACCGAATTCCACTGCTGGCCGATATGAAGCCTAGCGGAAAGTTTGTTCAAGAAGACCTGCACGCCATCGGTGGCACCCCCGCAGTAATGAAACTGTTGTTGGCCGAAGGGTTGATGAATGGTGATTGCATGACGGTGACTGGGAAAACTCTAGCTGAAAACCTCGCTGAATTGCCTGGGCTGCAAGAAGGTCAAGAGATTATTCGACCGTTGTCTGATCCGATCAAAAAATCGGGGCACTTGCAAATTCTTTACGGCAATCTTTCCCCGGAGGGTTCCGTCGCCAAAATCACCGGCAAAGAGGGGCTGGAGTTTACCGGCACGGCCAACGTGTTTGATTCCGAAGAGGCGATGGTGGAAGCCCTAGGTGAAAAGAAAATTAACAAGGGCGACGTGGTGGTCATCCGTTACGAAGGCCCCAAGGGTGGTCCCGGTATGCCTGAGATGTTGACGCCGACTTCGGCCATTATGGGAGCCGGTTTGGGTAACGATGTGGCGTTGTTGACTGACGGTCGATTCTCGGGCGGATCGCACGGATTTATCGTCGGGCACATCACCCCCGAGGCGCAGGAAGGCGGACCGTTGGCGTTGGTTGAAAACGGGGACAAAATCACCATCAACGCCGATACCAATCGGCTTGATGTGGCTCTATCCGATGAAGAACTTTCAGCACGTCGCGCGAAATGGTCAGCGCCGGATTACAAAGTCAAACGCGGTACGTTGTACAAGTACATCAAGAACGTCAAATCGGCGTCTGAGGGCTGTGTTACTGACGAGTGATTAGGTTGGTTTGTGATTGTCGTAGCTGAACTCATCAGATTTCAGACCATTGCGGTTACTTTTTTCGGCCAGATTTCTTTTTATTCTTGCTGCGTTTTTTCTTCTTGGAAGCCTTTTCGTTCTCAGAGGCGGCGGCTTTTTGATCATGCTTGCGCGCTTTACGATCTGCTTTGGCAAACCCCTTATCTAGCCGAGCCAATTGAACTTGCCGAATATCTAGATAGCGATGCCGTTGGTCATAGGTTTTGCAGATGACGAAAGGAAGGCAGATTTTCTCCACGATCAGCGCTTCTTGATCGTCGTAGGGAAGGTACGTGATCGTGATCGGTTGCTCGATAGGCAGCATGCTGGCGTCGAAGCCGTACCAATTGAACGTTGGGGATTGGCTGGACGTGAAAAGCACGGCGACATCGTCGCCAACAGCTAGGTCTTCTGCGTGAAGCGGCTTAGCGACCGTGAGCT
>CALKXO010000187.1 GCA_938003615.1 uncultured Pirellulaceae bacterium
CTGTGCTTTAAACCTAGCACTCTTAATTTCGCCACCAAGTCCAGGTGTTTCACCGTGAGCATAAAAAGTCAGGCCTGCGATTTTTTGCAGATCGGGCTCAACGGCCAAATAGCCCTTCATCATTGACCACAGTCCGTATCCACGAACTGGGAAAACGTATTTTTCAACAGTGCTGCCGTCCTCGGACTTGAGCACGTAAACGTGAGAGAATTTCTCGCGATACTTGATCAGAGTTTTGTCTTCCGACCGCTCCAGCGGATCGCTGATCGAGGGCAGTTTGGACTTCGAAGCCCAAATCTGATCGTATTTGGCGATCGTTTCTGCTTCGTCGGCGTATTCCTTGCCGGCTGCTTTCATGGCTTTCATGGCCTCTTCGGCCGCTGGCAAACCGGTGTTCATGTCGATCAATTCAACCGAGAAACGTTTTGCGAAAACATCATTGACGTCGCCAGTAGCAATGTCTTCGAAACCGGCAACGCTCAGAATATTGGCTCGTTTGTCCAATAAGACATTGGCGTCTTGCCAAGAACGTAGTCCAACTGCTGCCGATGAAACCACCAACGAGCAAACCACGCACAGCACCACCGCGAGGATGATGACGTTGATTGGCGAATCTTTATCGTATTTTTTATCCGACTGCATAACGTGCGGTCCTCCGTTTGATGTTTGCTTGAACAACAAAGTAGTCGATCAGTGGAGCGAACACATTGGCGAAGAGAATCGCCAGCATGATGCCTTCCGGGAAAGCAGGGTTGACCACTCGCACCAGTACGGTCAGGAAACCAATTAGGCCACCGTAGATCCATTTTCCCGTCGGGGTCATGGATGCTGAAACTGGGTCTGTTGCCATGAAGACAGTTCCAAATGCGAAACCACCAACCACTAAGTGCCAATGAGGCCCCATGTAGGAGATCGGATCCAGCCCGGGGATGAAGCAGAGGGCGCCTGAGAACAGAACCATGCCCAAGACAACGCCCAGCATGATTTGTAATGAACCAACGCGTGCCAACACGAGGATAACGGCACCGATCAAGCAACACAGCACGCTGGTTTCGCCCATCGAGCCATGGATGTTGCCGATGAAGTAATCCCACCAACCCCAGCCTCCAACGCTAGTCATCGTTTTAGATACCTCTGCCGTTGTGCCGGCCGTTGCACTAGCCATTGCACCAAGTACGGTTGCGCCGGTGTATCCATCTACCGCAGTCCAAACTGCGTCGCCGCTGATCTTGGTTGGGTAAGCGAAGTATAAGAATGCTCGTGCGGTCAAAGCCGGGTTAAGGAAGTTTTTGCCGGTTCCGCCGAAAATTTCTTTTCCGACGACAACTCCAAACGCAATCCCCACGGCGACCTGCCACAGAGGAATTGTTGCTGGCAATGTCAGAGGAAACAGCATTCCAGTAACTAGAAATCCTTCGTTGATTTCGTGCTTGCGAAGGATCGAGAAAACCACTTCGCAGTTACCGCCGACCGCCATGCAAACCGCATAAACAGGCAAGAAGTACAACGCTCCATGAAACATGCACGGCAGGATGCTGCCGATGCTCAGAAAGCTGCCGCGGCCGTAGGTCACATCGACGCCGACAGCATCGAGGACCATGTAACGCCATTGGCCACTCCACAAGCCTTCGGCCAGCGTGAACCCAGAGGGAACTTCCGCTAGTCCTGCAGCGAAGATCTTCTGAGCCTGAAAGCCGGTGTTGTACATCGCCATCAGGATGCACGGGATCAAAGCCACGATGACCATCGACATCATGCGCTTCAGATCGATTGCATCACGGACGTGTGTCTCGCCTTTGGCAACTTCGCCCGGCGTGTACAGGAACGTATCGTTGGCCTCGTACAGCGGATAAAGCTTCTCGAGTGGACCGCCTTCGTGGAACAGCGGTTCAATCTTATCGAGTAATTTTCTCAGCATGTTCCTTATCCCTCTTTCTCGATTAGAGTCAGATTTTCCCGAAGGATGGATCCGTATTCGTATTTACCGGGGCAAACAAAAGTGCAAAGAGCAAGATCTTCCTCATCAAGCTCCAAGGCACCCAGTTGCTGGGCCGGTTCTGTTTCGCCAGTTTGTGCGCCGACGATCAACGCTCGCAGCAATTGCGTTGGCAGCATGTCCAACGGCATCACGCGTTCGTATGTTCCAACCGGCACCATCGCTCGTTTGCTTCCGCCCGAGCTAGTGGTCAGTGGGAACAGTTTGTCTTTTAACCAAGAACCGCCGTAAATGCGGGTGATTGAGAACTTATCAAACCCCGGCATCTGCCATCCAAGGAACTCTCGTTTGTTGCCCTCTTCCAGAACCGATACCTGATTGTGATATCGTCCGAGATAGCCAACCGGATCAGATGCCGATCGACCACTGAAGATGGAACCGGAAATGATCCGTGAATTTTCACCGACCGTTCGACCTGAGAGCAATTCGCCAATCGACGCTCCGAGGCGTGTTTTAAGCAGACTAGGATTCTCAATCGCCGGACCAGCAACCGAAACTACGCGTTCGCTCATAAGCTTGCCGGTCGTGAACAAGTGACCGATTGCAATCACGTCTTGATAACCAATGTGCCATACTGGGCGCGATTCAGGACCGACCGGATGTAACGTGTGGATGTGAGTACCGACAAGTCCCGCCGGATGCGAGCCTGCGAACTGTTCGAAGCTTACGTTGGGAACATTGTCGCCAGGGACACGCGAGTCAGGGCGCGTGCAAACGTAAGTTTTACCCTTGGTCAGTTCGGCAATGATCTGCAAACCAGTGACGAATAACTCTGAGTTAGCGTCGATGACCAATTCTGGTTCGGCAGCCAATGGGTTGGTGTCAATCGCCGTCACGAAGATCGCATCCGCTTCGGTGCCAATGCCTGGCGTCTTGCTGAATGGACGTGTGCGAAAAGACTGCCACAAACCAGCCTGAACCAAAAACTTCTCAGCCGTCGCATGATCCACCGACGAAGGAGAGCCAGGAACATCGAAAGTGACTTCTGCGTCACCTCCAACTTCAATCTCCATCGAGAGAAATCTCCGTTTGGCACCGCGGTTGACCGCTTTGACGGTACCCGCCGCTGGCGCAACGTAAGTCACGCCGTCGTTCTTCTTGTCAGTGAAGATGGGTTGGCCAAGTTTGACGGAGTCTCCCTCGGCAACCAACATGGTTGGCTTCATACCGTGGTAGTCGTCACCAAGAAGCGCGACATGAGAAATCTCAGGACCAGGGTCAATCGATTGGACCGGCTTTCCCGCAATGGGAAGCTCCAGACCCTTTTTGATCGTATGAATCATTTTGATTTTTGCATTTGAAGGTGGAGATTTTGTTCCGGTAACGCGTCA
>CALKXO010000188.1 GCA_938003615.1 uncultured Pirellulaceae bacterium
CGACGATCTTGATACGTCTGTGAGTGCGCTGTTCAACCAATTTTTCGCACAACGCATGACCCACCATCCCATTGCCAACAATGACCAAAGTAAGACATTCGTTGCTTTTCGGCCGTTGGGCCTTGTTTGTCGGTGGAGCCTTGTCCGTCGGTTGTCGATTGCCAAAGAGGGCGATCATTAAGTCGTCCCTGAATCAGAAGCAGCTTCCTTCATCACCGTCGCCAGCGTTGTATAGACAGTTGTCCACGCCTCTTTGGAATCCGCGGTGAATTTCTCGCCCAGTCCCTGTTCCAGCGTCCATAGCAATGCTGCTCCAACGGTGTCGTAGTGCGAGTCGAGGACTCCGTAGCCAGCGTGACGTTTTCCCATCGCTGCGATTGCTGGAGTTAGCTCGCCAAGATTGTCTAAGCCATGAACTGCAACGCCCAGCATCTGCATTAACTTCTTCCCTTGTTCTTTCATGTCTCCTTGAAACATGCCGCGGACGGCAGGGTCAAGTTCGAACAGTTTTCCATAAAACAGACCTGCGGCAGTTTCTGATATTGGTTCGACATCTTTCCAGTTGGATTGGACCAGTTCTTTTTGCTCTGGGGTCATTTGACGGTACCTAGGTATTGGATGGTTGATGTTTTTTTATCGATTCTCAGCAGGGCACGACCAGCGTGCCCCGCCGACGATCATGGAAATGGTTCGTTGGTTAGGTGTGAGATGGATGATCGGATTTCAATCGTTCAATCCAACGGAACACGAACGACAACGCCGCCCATTACGTCTCCCTTTTTAAATTCGGGATAATCATCGCCACGATTGCCATGCTCGTTGTGGCACTCCCAGCACGCCTTGGCGACAGCGCTGTCGGCATAAATCGCGGTGTAGAACTTCTTGCCTGCGATTTCTTCCTCGCCGTAGAAATTCTCTCCCTTGTTCTCTGCGACAAAGTCCAGTCCCTCAATCTCGACCGGTGTCTTTGCCTTGTTTTGCGAGTTTAAAGGCCATTTTGACTTGAGTGCATAGGAAAAACCTGCCTTTGGGTTTTCGTCGACCAACTCGGACCCCATGCGGAACATCTGCGCCGGCAATGGGATCGTGTGTTCTTCATCTTCCCAGTACTCGCTCGGCTTGACGGACGCGTCCTGAGCCTTCAAGCGGGTGACTACTTTTTTCGCATACACGGTGCGGTCAGCCATCATCACCGCATGGACGGCGTCGGCAAACTTTTTGGGAGAGATGCCTCCATCAGCAGGTGCGGCAGACACAGACGACTGTTCACCTTCAACTGCACCTCCGCAGCCTGAAAAATACAGCGGAAAGGAAAGGATAGTCAGCAACGCAGAGGCAAAACATAGTTTCTTCTTCATCGTTATCTTTTTGTTCGATTGAGCGAATGGAAATTCGACGAATATAGATCCGTTTGTGGTCAATCGTTGTGAAATCAATTCATTGCAATCGGTGTGCCGATTCAATTTCAAAAATAAATGCATAACTATGCGCGATGAACTTCCCCCATAATATATTTTGAGGCGGAGAACCCGTGAAGATTTGTTTAACGTAAGAAGGAATGCGCCGATCGCAATCAGGAAGTGCATGGAAATCAGGCACTCAGCTGTCTATTGGTTTGCACTTTAAATGTCCGTCAAGCTCCAATCGCGCCAACCGACGAAGGAGGGGGCGATAGGTGACGAGACTGATGACCAGCTAAATCTTGCCCAAGAAACGGACCAATCATCTTCGCGCCGCACGATGCGCTTTGGCGACGTTGGAGTGGCGTTGGAACGACATTAGCGCTTGCGCGATCGGATTGTCACGCGTGCCATTGCCACGAGCGTTAGAACCAGCCAGCCACTGGGTTCGGGGACGGTTGTAGCCACTGCTTCGTTCAGCGTTACCTTGGCCGTAATGAACTCTTCGTCTTCGTCGATGGCATTCAGATTATTGACTCATTGGACGATGTTTCCGTTCTCATCGCGCACGAGTCCGATTATCAAAGATGAGCCGTGAATTTAGGTTTTCGGCCGCACATGGAGAATAGCAGTTCACTCTTGGGAAACTGCAAGCGTTTAAGAAATGAGTCAATTCAAGACTTTTCTTATGGGGAAAGGCTATCGTTCTCTATGCATCGAACCGCTCGCCGCCTCGGCCAAGCCTGCTATCAAATTGAAATTCGAGCTGGTCGCCGCTAATTGGGTGATGATTTTTTTACTCCATTGGGTAGCAACAAGCCCGTTTCGGTGGCAGAGATTGCGTTGCTCAACAACAGTACATTTTAAGTTAGGTAAGTTGGAAGCGGAAAGGCGCGAGCCTTCCGGTACATCATTTACCCGAGGGCTCAGCCGTAACGCTTTTATGTGAAGTCCCTCGGCTGCAAAAAATGATTTGTCCTGTGGGCTCTGTGGCCAATCTCAAGTTTGTTGTTCTGTGAGTGATAAGACTGGTTTCAGATACGACTGGTTTCTCAACAGCCTGCCATTGCACTTTTGCTGGTGCTTGTCAAATCGCTTGGTGAAGAAACACCTCTAAATGGCTGCTATCAAAATAGGTTGTGCCGATTATGCCGACTTTTTGGCGCAGCTCTGACGGTTGGTGGTCACTAGATAAGAAAAATGGGTTCAAAACCCGATAACGACGAAGGTGTCTCTTCTTTTTTTTCGTCCCAAACCGCTCCATGCGCAATTTTTCCACCAACCAGAACGCTCTCTACTCTCTGTTCGAGAGTTTGGAAGAGCGCGTGCTATTTGATGCCGTTCCCGATGCGGCTTTTGTGTTGCCGGAACCGACGGTTTCGGATCCGATTCCCGCACAAGTTCAAGGTCTCCAAACCTCGGATTCGCAAAGGCCGCGCGAGTTGATTTTTGTGGATGCAGGTGTCGAAAACAACCACCAGTTGCTTTCGGAAATTCTTGAGAAGCAGACGGACTCACTTCTTGAAATTCGGATACTGAGTAGCCATCGAGACGGCGTGAGTCAAATCGCCGAGATACTCAGTGCATCAGACCAGCGCTACGATGCGATTCACGTAATTTCGCATGGCGGGCGAGGCGAAGTAACGCTCGGCAACGCCGTTCTTTCCGGTGACAGCCTTAGTCGATACATCGACGAACTATCCACTTGGTCCAGCTTTCTGACTGACGATGCGGATTTATTGTTTTACGGCTGTGATCTTGCGGGAAATGATGAAGGCAAGGCGCTCATTGAGTCTATCAGTGAACTTACCGGGACCGATGTGGCAGCTTCGGAAGACATCACGGGCAGCGCGACTAAAGGAGGTGACTGGACTCTCGAGTATGTGCAGGGGCGTGTGGAAACCTCCTCTCTTTCCGCAGTTAACTGGCAGGGCACGCTGGCGATCGAAGCCACCAATGGAGCGGGCACGATTCAGGATGCGGAATTCTCTGGCGTCGGCACGGTGTCGCTGGTCAATAACGGGCAGCCAGAAGTCGTGACCCTGATTAACACGCCGACACGGGTTGGCCAAATGTTGGAACGCATTTGGCAGTTCAGCGAAACGGGCGAAGTGGGCCGCGCAACGTTTGTGTTTGATGTAAGCGCAATCGCTGGAATCAATGCAACGATCGCTTCTGAGTTCGGATTGATCGTCTCCGACCAGTCCGACCTGTCCGATGGCCCCAATACGACTACGCTTGTCGCCAGTGGGTACGATGCCGCTAACGGGTTGGTCTATTTTCACCAAGTCGACCTCAACGATGGAGACTTCTTTGGGCTGGCCACTGAAGTGGTACAAGATAACTTTTCAATCAATCCAACCTCGACGGGGCCTGAAGATACAGCGATCGATCTGGGCTTGATGCTTTCGCCATCGCTTACTCAAGGTGGCCAATTGCAGGACATTATCGCAACCGATTCCGGATTCAGATCCAGTACGGCAGGGGCAACTTCAACCGATTTTTTAATTCCCGCCGGTACAACGGGGGTTCGGATCACGGGCTTCTCCACAAATGACATTGGGACCGCCGCCAACGATTTGTACAACGACGACTATCAATTTCTGAACGTCAGTATTGATTTGGGAACTGAGACTTCCAACGGCTACATCGGACACATTATCGATCAGGGGCCAACTCGCAGTGATCAATTTGGTTGGGCAGAAGCGCCGCTCGGGTCGTCTGTTCTTACCGGTGGTGGAACGATTACCGGTGACGCCGACGACAACATCGATCCTACTTTCACGATTGTCGATGGCGTGTTGATGATCCAAGAGAATCATTCGCTGCAAACCGCTTACCATGTCGAGTACCTGACCAACGCGACGAGCAGTTCAGAATTCATCCGCACCGAATCGACGGTGCTTGAATCGGGTGATCAGTCCGTTGCAACGCTGACCGTTCCGCCTGATGCAGACTTTTTGGTGGTGAA
>CALKXO010000189.1 GCA_938003615.1 uncultured Pirellulaceae bacterium
ACAGGCTGGAATTGTTTGATAAATGTTTCGCGGTTGTCCCAGCAAGATTTTCCCTCCCACTCCATGCGGGTGAAAAAGTATGAAGCATCGGTGTATTCCTCAAACCGAGAGATCGACACGCAGTGGTCTTTGAAAAATTCAACCAACGACGCGATAATTCCGACTTGGTCGCGGCACTGAAAAAGCAGGCATGAGTTACGTTCCATGGAATCCGTCTGACTTTGCTGTCGATGTTGAGATTTGATAAATGCCTAAACGATCGAGGTTATTGACGTGATCGAGGTCGTTAAGGTTATTGAGGTCTACGCGGCACGCGCGATGTTTTGGTGTCCTGCTAGAGAACGGTACACGTCCTCCACCTGATCGGTCAGTCGAGCAGGATCAAATTGTTGAAAAACGAACTGCTTGCCATGCTGCCCCATTACTTCACGGCGAACCGGGTCGTTTGCGAGTTCGATGATTGCGTCCGCCAGCGCGTCGGGATTTTTCGGCGGTACAATCAATCCGCTTTTCTGGTGATGGACGATCTCCGGTAGGCCACCGGTGTCGGCGGCGACGACGGGCGTTCCCGCTGCCAGCGATTCCAAGGCGACCAATCCCAGCGGTTCTTCCACCGAAGGCACGACGGTTATCTCGAACGCAGCCATGAAGTCATGAATGTTACTTCGTAAGCCACACCATTTTACGCGTCGATAGAGCCCGTTTTTGATAAGGATCGAACGCAATTTCTTGACGTAGTTTTCATCCCGAGAGAATCGGCCTAGTAGCGCTAAGCGAAAGTTTGGGATTTCGTCGCACAACCTTTTGATAGCGCGGAATAAATAAAGATGGCCTTTTCGTGCAACAACCTCTCCGACCAAACCGACCAAAAAGTCGTCCGGTGTGTTTTGTAGATGCCGCGTTGCAATTCGGACGCGCTTAGGTGTGGTTGTGTTGAAACGATCTAGGTCAGTGAAACAGTAGATCGTTTTCATTTTGTTTGACGATACGCGATTGATGCTACGTTGGTATCGGCAGGTGGCTTCGGAGTTTGCGATGACGTAGTCGTTGAAAGTCCAGTGCAGTTGCAACGATCGGTTGTGAGCCGTGGCGACAACTGGAATCCCTGTTGCCATCTTTAGCAACACGCCAAAAGCATGAGCGCGACTCATGTGAGAATGTAGAACGTCAAATTTCTCGGCTTTGGCCCAGTCTCTAATGCGGGCAATTTCTCCTGCCGAGCGATTCATCTCGCTGTGGTAGATCTGAACGTTGGCAATGTTCTGTTTTTCCATCCATCCGTCGGGGCGACAGAGGACGGTCACCTCGTGCCCTCGGGCAATGAGATGTTCAGAGAGAAACTTACAGTACGTGAGGGCACCGTTAATGTTTCTGCCGGAAATGAGTTGCAGGATTTTCAAGGGAAGCGTGCCGGAATCTGTGTCGGATACGTGGAACCATTCTGACAAGCATCTCCGATCCAGGCCATATCAATATGGGCGGTAGAAAACGGAAAAATGGGCTCCGTTAGCCTGTCTCGATCTCCGCAAACGCGTTAAGCAGCAGCGTGTGTGCGTCGGCAGTGATGCCGTTGGAGGTCGATTCGCGTGGGCCAGCGACGTTGAGTGTTCGAATGTCTTCCTCGGTTAGCCAATTGTGAATCTTTGCAACGTTTTGGCTGATCCAGGCATCATCAGAGTCACCGGACTGTATGGCGGCGATGTCGATTGCAAGGCAAGGTCGGTGATGGCGACGCGTATAGCTGGCCGTCAGCGCCGTTCCGCGTGACATACGGTTGCGGTAAAGAATCAGGGTCCCATCGGAATCGGTGACGTTTTTTTCGGTACGCACGACGTAGTTGGATGATCCCGTCTCGGTCAATTGGTAAACATTCGAGATCGATCCGTCCTCGGCACGGCGTCCGCGCGGGCACCAGCCGCCGTGAGGGATCTCGAGAAAGATGGCCACATCAAGTGCCGCCCGATCAACGCCAGTCTGGCCACCGGAGACAATTTTGGCAATTGTGGGAGCAAGCATGGGGACTTTAGAAGCGGTGGAACTAACTAGTGCGACATCGATTATTGCGGCACTGAATTTTCAACTCAGATTACTGCGGCAATAGTAACTGAATTCCGCCGCCAAGGGGAGTCAGGTGATTGGCGGTTTCTGGGATCCGAAAACGATTTAGCTCATAAATCTCAAGATACCGTGACGCCTGCCCTAATCGCTGCCGCGCGATCTCAAACAGCGTGTCGCCGTCCTCCGTGCGATAGAAGCGTTGATCTAATTCTAGGTCGAGCATCTGTTTATCCGGGGGAGCAGTGGGAGCAGTGGGTTGCTCGCGCGTCGGCGTCGTCATTTCTTGCTTCGGACATAGCTCCGGATAGGATTCCTGAAGGTCTTTGATGGTTGCTACGTTTAGTATCGTCCCCACTGGCATCGGTTTAGCAAGCGCGAGTGTTTGACGATTGATTTCGTGCAACGCGCGGAAATAGCGTCCGTCCCCATAAAGCTCTTGGGCGATTGTCCACAAGCTGTCGCCACGTTTTGTGATGTACTCCTGCGTGTTCATCATGGGAGCCGATGCAACGGACTCGACGGGTGCGAAAGCAGACGTTTGGGCAATCAATGGCTTGCTGTCCATTTCGGTTGAGCCGCTCACGATTGAGTCACTCTTTTTCGAGACGATCTCTTTCAACGATGCCGAGGGACGCATTGCCGCGCGAAGAGGCTGAGTTGTCTCGTCTACGTCGGGACGTGAATGAGTCGTCATACTGTCGGTTGATGCTGATTTGGTCGTGAGAGGTTGGGAAGGAAAAGACTTGGCCGGAAGAGACTGCGTCTTTGAAGATTGCACTGTAGGAGATTTGGTCGGAAGTGCGCTGTCTTTAATCGGAAAAACGGGTTTCGCTTTGATTCGTTGTGTTTGGCGCTGAGGCAGCGCAATTGACGGAGCGAAGTCTGACACACTCACCTCCGGATCGGGCTTGGTTAGAGGAGCGGCTGGTCGAAAATCCTGATTGTCGCTGCCGCCGAAATTCGATTTGAGCATTGGAGGTAGAACCTGCACCTTTTGTGGAACGCGCTTTTCTGTTGCTACAGCCGGTGCATGCTGAGTTCGCTGGGGTTCAAAGGCGCGGTCCACATGAGGAATAGGTTTGGGAGCCGAGACTGATTGTTCGGTAGCAGTCTTCTGCGATGAAACATGAGTTGACGATTGCACTTTCGTACCGTCGATCCTCGGTAAATAAGTTGCTTGAGCGACGGTTTCGTCACCTAATGTCTTTGGAGATGTCGAAGGTTTACCTAGCGGGGAAAAATCTTGGAGGGCTGACAAGAGTCCTGCGTCTTGATTGGCGAGTCTGTCTTCGAGGTTCTGGGCTGTTTTGACAACGGTGTGAGCTAGGTAGGGATCGCCGTCGACCGGTTGGGCAACCGCTACGTTTTGAGCCATCGCGTCGAAGCGACTGCTGCGGTTGGTCAGGCGATAGAACGCCACGTAGACCAGCACGCACAGCAGCAGTCCGATCACAACGAAGCCAGCTTGGGCCTCACGTAATAGTTGTGCATTCGAATTGGGGCGAAACGGATCTTGCATGTTAACCGTTGTGATGGGCGATAACCGGTGCGGAAGCTTACATGGCCTGCCAAATCGGAGAAATAGCGACTTTGCCAATATATCGTAAACTCGCGATCGGAAATGGGTATCTTTGATTTCCGCAAAGATACGCCAATTTGCTCGCCGGGACACAGTATGGCAAATTGTTATCTGTTAGGCAGAGCTTTCGGAGGCAAAATTGAGAAGTGGCTGCTCGCGGAGGATGCTAGCTGCGGTAAACCGTTCGGCGAGGCTGGCGCTGGTGACTGGCTCGACAGTCGGCATATTCGTTACCGCGCGCTCTCAATTCGATGTAATGAAGGCTTCTTCACCGTCGAAACTGGGAGTTTGGGTTATATTAGGGGGCTGTTGATACGCCCAAAATCTTGCGAATCTTTAAGCCCACGGGGCAAATTTTTCGCAGCATCAAAAAAGAAGCCAGTCATTTCCAAACCACTTGCCGTCTCTGAATCACAACCATCAGTTTTGTCCAAGCTGATTGCACGGCTTCCGTGGGCGTTGTTTTGGGCACTTTCTGGGCAAGCTGTTTTAAGCATTACGAGATTCTTTTCCAAAATGGTCGTCGGTGGAAAATTTTCCTCTGAGGATGCGCTCGGGCTGGGCTCTAGCACCGAACTCGGATACTACGATGCTGCCTTCGGTGTGTTGATGTTGGTCGTTGGTGTGCACGAAGCCTTCGTGACGACGCCTTTGACGTTTTTTAATCACAAGACTAAGACGACAGACGACCGCAAATTTGCCGGAAAGATGCTTGTGCTATCGGCAATTTTTTCGGTGCTGGCTTTCGGTTGTTTGGTGGCAGTATCAAGTTATCGATACAGTAACATGACCGATCATGCGGGGCTGACGGTTGCGATGCTGGCGCTGAGCGTATTGGTGCCGTTTCAGTTGATACGCGAGTTTGCGCGACGGTGGTTGCTGGCGAATATTCAAGTCAAGCAATCGGCGCTGATCGAGTTTCTTTTCGCGGCTTTGTTTATCGCTTGTTTGTGCGTCATGGTATTCACCAACAGCGTCAGTGCGGCTTCTGTGTTTGGGGTAACTGCAGTTGCCAATGTCGTTTGTCTGGCGGGGTGGTGGATAATCTATCGCCGCTCGTTCACGATGGGATTTGGTGGCGTTGGTGTTCAGTCGGTCAAAAATTTCAGCTACGGTAAGTGGATTGCGTGCGAGAACATTTGCTCGGTATTGATGGTCTATTTTTCGCAGTGGTTTTTGTTGGCGAAACTTGGTGCTGATGGAGCGGGTGTCTATTCGGCTTGCATGACGATTGTGCTATTGGCCAATCCATTCATGCTCGGTGTTTCGAGTCTGTTTGCTCCTCGGGCTGCTCAAGAGTTTAATACCAACGGTTGGCCAGGATTGCTGAAGTTGCTTTTGGGGTACGGAGTTTTTGTCAGTGCGGTGTTGGTCGGATTTTCAACCGTTCTCTACTTCTATGGCGATTTACTGACGACCCTGATTTTCGGTTCGGAGTATCAGGACTATTTTCTGGCGAACTTCGCCGGAGAAAACATAACGACGTTTCTGATGTCAATGGCGATGCCATGCTTCGGGTTCAGCTTCTTGTTGACGTGTTGTCTGCTCGCTGCTGACGTTCCGATTTACAGTTTTTATGCGGCCGTCGTTGGGCTAGTGGCCACTATTTTGGTTAACCTTTCCTACACCGAACCAACGATTAACACTGCAGCGATTAGTTTCGTTGTTGGCGCCGTGGCAACAATGCTCTCTAGAGCGCTGTTCGTATGGTGGGTTCACCGCCAGCAGAACGGTTCAAGAAAATAGGACGCATTGGCAGCGTCCTTTCTACGAACTTCTACGAACCTATCCCGAAACTATGTCCCGGACCATGTCGTAGATTGGACACTCTTGATGCTCTAGACGGAGCAGATCTCGACGCCCTGTTTCAGCGATGCCAGTTTGTCTGCGCGTTTAGGAATGAATTCTTGACCGAGGAACGCCGTGTATCCTGTTTCTTCAATCGCGCGAATGATCGCAGGATAATTCAGCTCCTGAGTGTCATCGATCTCGTTTCGGCCAGGGACGCCGCCGGTGTGGTAGTGGCTGAAGTACTGGTGATTGTCTTTGATGCGTTTGATCACGTTGCCTTCCATGATCTGCATGTGGTAGATGTCATACAGCAACTTAACACGTTCAGAGCCAATCATATTACACAACCCAACTCCCCAGGCCGTCGTGTCACACATGTAGTCTTTATGGTTGACGAAACTGTTTAGCAGTTCCATCGTGATCGTCACGCCATTTTTTTCGGCCAAAGGCATTATCCGTTTCAACCCAGTTGCGCAATTCTTCATCCCTTCTTCGTCGCTCATGCCGTCACGGTTGCCAGAGAAGCAGATGATGTTGTCTAGGCCGAGTGCCTTGGTTTCCTCAATCAACTGGCTGTAAGACGCGACGAGTGCATCGTGGTACTCCACGCGATTCCAAGATCTTCGAATTCCGCCGACGTTGACGCCTTCAGCAGTTTTCGCTCTGGGCGAATTGACCAGCCCACAGGTCATCCCGTTTTTTTGAGCGACGGCGATTTGTTTGGGGGCCAGCAGTTCGATCGAAGACAAACCAAACTCTTTGCCGGCAACGCACAGATCCTCGATTGAGTGCTCAGGATAGCACCACTTACAAACCGAGTGCTTGATCTGTCCCTTTTCTCCTTGCGTGGCATCATCGTGGGCGAACAAGCGATGTTGCATCGACGAAGCCATTGTCGCGAAAGCGGCAGACGTCGCGGACAGCTTCAAAAAGCGTCGACGGTTTTCTCTCTGGGTAGTCATTTTGGGGCCTTTGTTCTCAATGCGGAAGGATTTGCTTAATCGGTGTCTGCTCGTTTCCAGACTCCTATATCTAAACTGAAACTCGCAACTCTTTCAAATGTACCATCTTGGGAAACGGAAAACACCAAAGAAAGATTGATAATGCAGGTGATTTTCGGCGTCGGATCTGTCTTGACCCAATAACGAAAAAACTTCATGATTCTGGGCCGCAGAGAGATATTTGGCTAAAGCTATCAATTTTTTCGGCGGACTGGATTTTCTAAAAAGACAATCACTGGCGGGATGTCAGTCGAAAATATTCATCGCACGGACGGCGACTATGAACAAGCAATTTTTAAACTACCTCTCTTTTCTGCGGTCTCGATTGGTTTTGCTGGCGGTCGTTTCGGTCGGCATCAACACAGCGGGCTGCGGTTCGTCGGAAACAGCAGCGATTGAAAACACCTCGGTCGTCACGC
>CALKXO010000190.1 GCA_938003615.1 uncultured Pirellulaceae bacterium
TTGGATGGGCATTTCAATCACTTTCAAATAGACAGTATAGGGGGGGCGGGGCAGGACAAAACTTAAGGGTGGCAGCACTAGCAGCAGTAAATCGATGGGGCCCAACGAGCTACGTTGGGGCAACTATCAAAGGCGAGGAAATTTCCTTATAATCTGCGGTCTTAAGTTTAGCTTCAGGCTGCGTTAGCCCTATCATCGCCCATCACAGGAGTGTTTCAGTGCCGGAAAAAGTTGTCATCATCGGAAGTGGACCTGCAGGGTGGTCAGCCGCAATTTACGCCGCGCGAGCCAACCTTGACCCGGTCGTTGTCGAAGGTACCATCCGCACGGATGTTCAGATGATTCCTTTAGGGCAGTTGGCCTACACGACAGAAGTCGAAAACTATCCCGGTTTTCCTTTTGGGAATATTCGCGCCTTCGTCGAAAGCGCGGTCGACAAAGACCGACATTACAACCTGCCGCCGATTCCGAATCATCCAAAAGAAAAGCGCAAACGCAACAGCCTTGGTGATATCGCACCGCATTACGCCGTTCAGGGCGTTGAACTGATGGAGCTAATGAAGCAGCAAGCCATTAACTTCGAAACGCGTATTATCTCCGATGACGTAGTCGACATTGATATTTCTTCGGACGTGAAGAAAGTCATGCTGAAAAGTGGAGAACCGATCGAAACTCACACTATCATCGTCGCCACCGGCGCTCGGGCGAATTGGTTGGGGCTTGATTCGGAAGAAAGATACAAAAACAAAGGCGTCAGCGCCTGTGCCGTTTGCGACGGAGCGCTACCAGTGTTCTACGGTAAACCTTTGGCGGTTGTCGGGGGTGGCGATTCTGCAGTCGAAGAGGCGACCTACCTTGCGAACCTTAAAGGAGCAAACAAAATTTACATGATCGTGCGTCGTGACGAATTTCGCGCTTCAAAAATTATGGCCGAAAGAGCCATCAATCACCCCAAGATTGAAATTTGCTGGAACAGCGTCGTCGAAGAAGTCATTGGTGACGAAGAGACTGATCTCGTGAAGGGGATCAAGCTCAAAAGCACCAAAGATGGCTCGATCTCCGATCTGGAGGTCGGTGGTATGTTTGTCGCGATCGGGCACACGCCGAACACAGATTTCCTCTCAGGAAAACTGGACATGAACGATAAAGGCTATTTGCTTTGGAAAGTGCCTTTCCGCACCAACACTAGTGCTCGGGGCGTCTACGCGGCTGGCGACGTTGCGGACGATTACTACCGTCAAGCGATTACTTCGGCGGGGACGGGATGTATGGCCGCTCTGGACGCCGAGCGGTACCTCGCTGACGAGGGGATCGAGTAAGTGCGAGGGCTTTGATTTGCGCGGCGGCCGTAGCCGATCTCGCCAGAGATTTGACGCGTAAGAGAAAGCCACCCAAAGTCTTTCGACGTCTAGCGACTTCGGTAGCTCTGAACTAGTGTCGAAGATTTTCACTGTGCCCTTTATCTTTTCGCCGTGCGCTTTAAACAGAGCGCCCACACTGGGCTTTGATCATGTTAGAATGGCAATTTTCAAATCGACGATCATCAATCAAAAACGTTCCTACAAAACCACACTTCCATGAACGACCACACATTCCGCGATAGAGAAATTCTTGCTGATGCCCAAGAGCGCGGGGCAATCTCAACGCTTGGCGCTTACTTGCGGCTGTCCGGACCCGGCTGGCTTCAATCCGCCATTACGCTTGGCGGTGGATCGTTGCTGGGAGGGCTGTACCTCGGCATGGCCGGCGGGTACTCGTTGCTGTGGGTGCAGTTGTTGGCGATCTTTTGTGGTGTCGTCATGTTGTCAGCGATCAGCTACGTCACTCTTTCCACTGGAATACGGCCTTACGCGGCCATGAACCAATACGTCAATCCGGTGCTGGGTACCGCATGGTTGACCGCGACGATTCTGGCCAACATGATCTTCATCCTGCCGCAGTTCTCGTTGGCCTACGATGCCTTAGAAACTAACTTGTTACCGGGCGTCGTCGATGGTACCCCCAATTCCAAATGGATCGTTTCATCGGTTTTAGCGATTTTGGCGTTCGCCATCGTCTATCTTAGCTTCCGTCCCGGTTGGATGCATAAACTGTTTGACTGGCTGTTGAAGCTGATTGTCGCGGCAATTGTTGTCTGCTTTGTGGCTTCGGTCGTCCAATTGTTCTTACAAGGTCAAATCTCTTGGGAGGTCTTTAAGGGCTTCATTCCGGATTTCTCACAGCTAACTTCTCCTGCCCCCGTGCTGTCTGAGGTGCTTGCCTCCGAATCGGTTTCGGAATCCTCCCAAGGTTTCTGGAGCGAGCAATTGGTCAGATACAAGCAAGAGAAAATGATCGCTGTTGCTGCCGCTGCCGTTGGCATCAACATGACGTTTCTGTTGCCTTATTCGATGCTGGCACGTGGCTGGGACAAAACGTTTCGCGGGTTGGCACGCTGGGACTTAATTACGGGCATGGCCATCCCATTTGTGATCGTTACGTCCTGTATCGTTATCACGACCGCTTTCGGATTTCACGGACAAGCAGACGAGCAGCTGTTGGATTCAGATCCTGCAGTCGTTGTGAAAAGCCCGTTCTTCGGAACTGTGGCCAAAGGAGTTGAAAGTCGAATCGATACAGTGGGGGCCGCGGCCGAGAAGCGACGCGACGACGACGCTGAGTCAGCGCTAGATGGCGACGAGGAGGCGATTGCTGAAAAACTGGCGATCAAATCGTTCCAGCTCGAGCCTGAAGCCAAGCGGGCGGATTCGAAGAACGCTTACTTGGCGAAGATTATCTCCGGGATGTCGCAAGAGGAACGCGTTTTGGCAGTGGCGTTAGCAAAACCTAACAGCGATCAACTTGCCAAGTCACTCGAACCGTTGCTAGGAGAGCAGAATTCGAAATTGGTGTTTGGAATTGGCGCGTTCGCGATGGCGTTTTCAACAATCGTGGTGCTGATGATGATCAACGGTTTTGCATTTGGTGAGGTTTTTGGCAACTACCAGCATGTTGGCTGGCGAGTCCTCGGTTCGTTGGCGGCGGGGGCCGTCGGATTGTGCTGGGTGATTTTCTGGGAAGGTGATTCGAAGACTTATCTGTCCATTGTCGCCGGAACATTTGCGATTCTGCTTTTGCCGATCGCCTACTTGGCATTCTTATTGATGATGAACAACCGGGACCTAATGCAAGACGAAAAACCTCGAGGCATCAAAATGCTGATCTGGAACGTCCTGATGGTGTTCAGCCTCGTCATCGTTTCGGTGGCCGCGTACACTTCGCTGGCCGCAAAATTGTCTCAGCCGACTGGCCCATTAGTACTCGGCGGAGTCGTGACGTTCGGTTTGCTAATGCTGATTGGCTTTTCAGCAAAAACGAACGACAGTTCCTTGTACGATTGAGGCACGTGATAGGGCGATGGCGCCGTGTCGCAATAGCCCAGCGACGTAATCGTTGCCTTGCCCGAACTGCTTACGTTTAGGTCGTCGGCTCGACGGTGGCGTCCACGCTGACGGTCTGCTTCAGCGTTAGCCACACGATCCATCCGATCAGTGACACGAACAGGATGCACAACCGGTACCCTAGCGCTACCAAGATGCCGCCCGCATTTCCGAAGCAGGAATACAGATACGCCAGCGCAGCCTCCATTCCGCCAATTCCTCCCGGCAGCGGCAGCGAATTGGCGACCATCGCGATTGGAGCGATGACAAAATGGTCGCCGATCTTTGGCACTTCTGGAGCGATGGCCAACGCGACCAAATAGATCGTGACGCCGAACAGCAGATTGGTGCATAGGCTGAAAAACATCGCCAGCGGCACGACGCTTTTTCGTTTGCTGTAAAGGGCTGCGGCGTCCATCACGCTCTCCAAGGCCCCGCCAAGTTTAGGTAATCCGATAAGCGACTGAAATAGGCGTGTCTTTTTGAGCTCCGGGAAATAAAGCATTACCAGTAGCGCCATTACTCCAGCGACCGAAGCACAGCCCGCAAAGATACAGGCGAATTCGATTGCGCTCTTGTCGGTTGAAGGCTCGCCGGGAATTCCGTTCATCAAAAAAGCCACGGCAGCAAAACCACACATCACGATTAAACCGATCACTCGATCAATGAATACGCTCAGAATGGCCTCCGACGTTCTCCCGGGAGAGTGCTTGGCCGCGTAGAACGCACGCAGCGAATCGCCCCCGACGACTCCGAAGGCCACCACATTAAAAAACGCGCCGATAAATCCCAATTTGATCGCATCGCTGACCTTTAGTTTCAGATCAATGGCGTTGGCTAATTGGTGCCAACGCACGTAGCTGATCGTGAATGCCGCTGTCATCGTGATAAGGCCAACGGCCCACCAATGATAGCGCTTCTGCGAATCGAAGAACTGGAGCAATTCTTCCTTGCGGGAAACGACCAGCATCGAAATGATCGCGATCGAGATTACCCATTTGGCGATCACGATCCATTTTTGTCGGGTGGGTTTCTTGTCCAACGGAGCTTCTGACATGGGGCTTTCTATAGTGGTTTCCGGGAAGGCGATCTGAAAAGTGACTGGCAATTATTGGCAACAGTTGGCAACAATTGGTATTTGCCGGCTTGGCCGCGGGCTTTGATGACGCAGGATTCGATAAGACCCTCCATTCTAAATGCGGCAGGCTCGAACTCCGCAGTTACGTCGCATCAACAGAACATTTTTGTACTACTTTTCTATTTGCAGCCCGCATAAGTAGAACTGGCCGTAGCAATCGCGGATCCTAGACCTCTCTGCCAGCGACGTTTGTTCGAAAAAGCGTTTATTCGAAAAAGCGTTTATTCGAAAATGGCCACGCTCGCCGTGAAACCATGCAGGAACGCTTGATCGCCGACCGACCCGATCTCACCGGCGGCAAAGAATCCACCGCACTGAATCTCCCCAAGAATCTTGCTGATCATCCCAGCATCGTGATGGGGCTCGGGGAACATCCACGTGCCGCGCCCGTTGCAACTGAAAACAAGCGCCGCCTGAGCTTGCGCGTCACCAGATTCGGCCAATTCGGCCTTCGTCTTTTCGAGCATTGATTTCAGTTCTGCGGACGCCGATAGCGCGTCGCGAATGTGAAACTGCACCGTTTTGCCCATCCGCACGTAATCGCTCAGCGTGAAACTTTTTTCTTCTTCATCGATGCCGATAACATTCCGTACTAGAAAATCTCCGTATTCGAAATTGTCTTTCAATTCGGTCATCGCGATCCCCAAGTGCAGGCCTTCTTCCACCTTGGCTTTGTCCTGCGTCGGTAGTTGGTCGTACATCAACTTTAGCGCTTCGAAGGCCGGTTTCCCTCCCAGCGAACGGATTAAGTTGCGTTCGGATGAGGTCACAATGTGAGGCTTCCCGATTGGCCGACAGCCTTGCGAGACCACGGAACGAACGGGGACGCCGGTTACCATGACAGCAACGGCTCCCTTGGTGTAGGTCTGGTCGCCCAGCAGCAACCGTGCCTCTCCCGGTCTAGAGGCTCCATCGGCGACGCCACCGAAGGCTTTGATATTTGGGTGGTCTTCGTTGATTCGGCCCAATAAAGCGTCAATTGGGAACGAAAACGGTTCGGTCAAGAAAAACAGAGACGGATCCGCGCTCCACATGGCTTCAGATTCATCCGGCCACCCAGCGAAGAACTGTTCGCCGGCACGTGTGTCGAACTCCAAATGAAAAGGCAGAACGTTTGCGTCTTCGAATCGCGCCGCCCACAGACAAATGCCTGCTTGGTTTTCAAATTCTTGATCTTCCGAGATGAGCGAAACACAGCTGACGCCCGCAACGTTTTCACAGCCCGTCAATTCGGCGACTTTGGGCATGGCCAGATCGAATTCTGCTCCGGCGTATCCGGCAGCAAACGCAAAAATCAGATCTGCATTTTTTCCGCCCAGCGCCTCATTGACCATCATCGAAGCCTCCGTGACAGCCGAAACCGGGGCCGAGGACAGGCGGTGGACATTGGCGTATTGGTTTGGCATCAGGGGGTGGACCTTTTTATGTTGTCGCCATAGCGTTACAATTCAGCTCTAATTCTTACAAGAGTCGCGTCGTTTTGGAATGGCGCCGCTGGTTTAACCACTGAGGAAAAGGGAATCGCATGAGCGACATTCAATCGGGTTTCGAGCCGCCGGTCGGCAGCGTTACGCCACCCAAAAAAGGAAACAAGATTTGGATCTTCGCGGGCGTAGGATGCTTGCTGGTGTCGCTGCTGTGTATGGGCGGAATAGGAATCGCTGGCTACATGGCGTCAGGGGTCATCGCGTCCGCGTTTGCCGAAATCACCGCAGGCACCGACGCGATACAAAACTCAGTCGCCGTCCAAGCAGAACTTGGCTCTCCACTGACCATCGAGCAAAGCGGTCAGCCCCAGCAAGATGGCCACGAAGGTCTATCGGTCAATGGCGTTGTTAGTGGCCCCGAGGGATCTGGTAACTTCAGTATTCAGTTGTCTACTGACGGCAAGACATTTACGACGAAATCAATCACAGTGGATGTCAACGGAAAAACAATCGTCGTCGGAGATGAGGTTAACGAAATCGAAGAAGAATTGGACGATCTGGAGCTCGAATTAGAAGGCGCTCAGTAGCCAATTAACATCTCAAAACAAATCAATTTACAAACACTCGAACTTGAAAAGGAAAACAACAGATGGCTGGAATTACTCTCAAAGGCAACGCGTGCAACACCAGTGGCGATTTACCGGCAGTAGGGTCTGCAGCACCTGCGTTTACGCTTGTTGGTGGAGACCTAGGCGATGTGACCCTTGAATCGGTCGCTGGGAAGAAAGTGATCTTGAACATTGTCCCGAGCTTCGACACGCCAACGTGCGCGACGAGCGTTCAAACGTTCAATTCGAAGGTCGGCGATTTGGGCGGTGCGGTGATTTTGAACGTCTCCAAGGACTTGCCGTTCGCGCAAAAGCGTTTTTGCGAATCCAACAACGTCGAGCACGTTACCAATGCGTCGGCTTTCCGTTGCAGCGGATTCGGCGACAGCTACGGCGTTTCGATCGTTGACGGACCTCTCAAGGGCTTGCTGGCTCGTGCCATCGTCGTCATCGACGCCGACGGAAAAGTGGCGTATACCGAATTGGTTCCTGAGATTGCTGATGAGCCAGCATACGATGCTGCAATCGCTGCCGTCAGTTAAGCAGTCATTTTGGCCGTCTGTTGTGTCGTTTATTCGTAGCCGAAATTCGTCGAGACTTTTTGGATGCTTGAAAGTCAGTACTCCAATCGCTTGGCGAGATCGGCTGCATTTCAAATTCTCATGTCATTGACTCGCCATTTTAACACCCGGTCAACAGTTCGGACTGCAGTCAGGTTTCGCTGGATTGTAGTGAGCAGCTTTTTTTTTGCGGCGCTCGCTGCACTGGTGGCGAGATTTGACATTGCTTTACTGGAGTCAATGCACCCCGATCTACTGCGGGGGGACGTCCGCCGTATCCTGAAACTGTCTGAGTTCTTTGCTCATGGCATGTGCGTGACGGTCGTGTTATGGGCGATATGGGTTTTGGCACCCGACTACAGGCGTCACCTGTTACGTGTACTGATGTGTGTGATCTGGCCTCCGCTGGTAGTGCATGGCATCAAAAGCATTGTCGTCCGGATGCGACCGACCAGTTATCTTGACCATTTTCTGGTCCCAAACTACCCAACGTCAGCGGAGGAAACTTGGCGTGGGATCGTTTTGGGAGGGGATTGGAACGTCGTCTATCAGAGCCAGTCCTTTCCGTCCGCTCATGCAGCGACGGTCGTCGGTTTTGCCATCGTGCTGTGTTGGCTGCTTCCTAAGGGCAAGTACCTGTTCATCTGTTTGGCGATTCTGGCTTCGTTCCAGCGCATTGCTTTTCACGCGCATTGGCCCAGCGATGTTCTGGCGGGCGTTGCCGTTGCATTGCTGATTTCGGGCGGACTGATACAGAACTGGGGATTGGGATATCTAATGGGCCGGTTTGAGGGTGAGACGTCACTACAATCCCGAAGCGCAAATGAGTGATTGAGTGAGTGTTTTTCTGAATCTGACTTTGACGCGGTGACTTACCCTTGTGATCTTTAAACTGCCCACTTCAGGTCACTTGGTCACCTTGCTTGAGGAAACTTGACGCAAGGGCGCCTTAAAAACGGGTTCAAAACTGGGTGCAAACCAGGGAAGTGTGGAATGTATTGAAGCGGCACCGTACTAAGAACCTATCCCGAAACTTTGTCGTGGATTGGACACGCCGGTTCGGCTCGAGGTTTCAGGATAGCTACCCAATCGGCGCTGTATTAAAACGGGAAATAAAAGACTTGCTCGCCGGCGGCCCATGGCTCTTTGCGCGCGGCCATCAGAATCAGGCCCTCGGCTTGTCCTAGAGAAAACAAATCGGACGATCCGTTCCATCTCAACGGCTCAACCGCGCCCGGCGCGGCACTCGGATCTTTGGCCCATCGACCAGGCCAATAGGTCGGCCGATCGCCACGTGTCTGATGGGGGGCCGAAAGAACCGCCGGACGCCCGACTGGACGACAAGACTTTTGCCCCGTCATGATCCGAAGCGCCATGGAAACGAACAAGTGAACGCCAATCAAACTGCTTACCGGATTGCCGGGGAGGCCAAACACTAGGCAAGGCTTGCTGGCGGCTGGTTCGAGTACACCAAAAAAGATCGGCTTACCCGGTTTGACTTTGACTTTGTGGAACACCTGCACCACGCCAAGCGACTTCAAAATCCCCGGCACAAGGTCCATCGTGCCGGCCGATACACCGCCCGAGAGCAGCAAAACATCCTGATCGAGGCCAATCTTGATCTTCGCGGTCAGATCGTCAACCGAATCAGCACCAATCCCAAGATCGACCACCTCAGCACCGGAGTTCTGGCAAATGGCTTTGAGCATTGGGCCATTGCTGTTGCGGATTTGCGAATCCCCGGGCAGCAATCCGCAATCCACCAATTCGTCACCCGTGGGCAGCACCGCGACCGACGGCATTCGACTTACGTCGACATTTGCGGCTCCAACTTCGGCCAACAAGCCAACATCAACAGCTCGGATTGTGTGACCTGCGGGAAAAATGATTTGGTTTTTGGCGAAATTCTGAGCGCGATTCATCGCGTGTTTACCAGCGGTGAAATTTTCAACAGGCCCGTTCCAATTAAGCGTAACTTCGTCTGGCGTGGGGGCGTTGTAGCCAATGTTGGACAGCTCCACCATCACGACTGCATCGGCACCCGGTGGCATTGGAGCCCCTGTCATGATGCGGGACGTGGTCCCAGAGCTGATGGTTTGCGTCGGCATGGTGCCGGCGACGATGGTTTCCAAAACACGAAAGTCAGTCACACCGTCGCGGATATCACGACTGGCAACCGCGAATCCATCCATTACAGACTTGTCGTGCGGCGGGGAATCAACATCCGAGACGATCGCGCGGGAAAGAACGCGCCCGACTGATGCGCTCAAGGGAATCTTTTCGGCATCTAGCTGCGGCAAACCGCCGACGCGCTGCTCAATGAATTCAAAGGCTTCTTCGACACTTATCATCGGCGACTAAATATTCAGGAAGTTGTTCAGAAGATCCGTGCCGCGCGTCGTCAAGAAACTTTCGGGATGAAACTGCAGCCCAAACGTTGGCTTGTCTTTGTGCTGAATTCCCATGATTTCTGTTTCGCCGTCGGGGCCGTCCGCCCACGCCGTCATCTCGAATTCGCCTGACAAGGAATCGGGTTGGATCACCAATGAGTGATAGCGCGTGGCGATCATCGGATTGGGAAGTCCAGCGAAAATCCCGTTCGAGTTGTGGTGGATCTGGTCCGTCTTGCCATGCATCAAACGTTTGGCCCGAACAATCTTTCCGCCGGTGGCCTGTCCGATTGATTGATGGCCGAGGCAGACCCCCAAGATCGGCAGTTTACCATTGAAGTGCTGGACGCTTTGTACAGAAATTCCCGCTGAATCAGGCGTGCACGGTCCGGGAGACACGATTAATCGCTCGGGTTGCAAAGCATCGATTTCTTCAACTGAGATTTTGTCGTTGCGGACAACCTTCAAATCTAGCGTCGCATCGATCTCACCGAGACGCTGGACAAGGTTATAGGTAAACGAGTCGTAGTTATCGATAATCAGGATCATTGGCGGGTTTATTTGGCCCAAACGGCACATGCTGGCACGGAATGTTGTCTTCCTGATGCTTTGCGGTAGTAGTAATGAGAGTCAGTAGAAAGTGTAGCCGAAGTTGCCAAAAATTGGACCGCCAACGCCCTATTTTTCGCACTTCAACAGACACTAGTTCAAGTCCGTATTCGATTTCCTTTGGGCTCGTATCGGACTCGTATCGGATTCGTATCGGACAAAACCGAATACGGGTCTTTGAATCAGCGCAGATTCTCAAGGCAGGTCGTCCGCGTTCAAAAAAACGAAGGCCGCGTCGTTTACGAATATGTCGCAGTCCCGTTAGTTTTTGCAGCTAATTGTCGTGTTGACCGAGCCTGTCAAATTTCCTATTTTCTCACTTGATCCAGTTCGATATCGATCC
>CALKXO010000191.1 GCA_938003615.1 uncultured Pirellulaceae bacterium
AGTGGATAAGCCCAACCCACTTCCGTTAAAAGTGGATAAGCCCAACCCACTTCCGTTAAAAGTGGATAAGCCCAACCCACTTCCGTTAAAAGTGGATAAGCCCAACCCACTTCCGTTAAAAGTGGATAAGCGGACGCCATTTCCCGCAAAAGTTTCTAGGCTTGCCCTCTTCTGCTCCTCTGTGTTGCAGTTCCGGTCGTATTCTTGAGCGACGTCGATCTGAGTAGGGTCGTTCACGTCGGCTACAGCCAGCGCAAGAAGGATCCTATTTTTCGTCCTGAGCGCGTTTCATTGCTTGGGTCGCGACATCTTCAAGCCAACCCAAGTCCATCGTTTGATGCGCCTCACAGATGAACCAAGGCTCGCGCGAGTCAGGCTCAAGCATGACGCCGGCGTCGATCAGGTTCCAAGCAAACGCTTCATAAAGCTTGCTGTCGGTTTGCTTCCAGTCCCGGTAGTTGGTGGGCACTGTATCAGAAAAGTGAATACCAAACATGGCAGGCGGTCCCGCAAAACGGTGCTCGATTCCTGCATTGGTAAAAACGCGTCCCAGCACTTCTTGGATCGCGCCGCCCGCGCGGTCAACGGTTTCCAACGCATTGGTGTGAGTGAGAATGTCGAGCGTGGCATGAGCTGCCGCCAGACCGACCAAATTGCCCGTATACGTTCCGCCGTGGACAACTCCGCCCGCGTTAGAGCCCACGGAGTCCATCACGTCTTGACGACCACCAAAGGCTGCAACAGCATAGCCATTGCCGATCGCTTTGGCGTACGTGCTGAGGTCCGCGTAGATCCCGTACCGTTGTTGAGCCCCACCTTTGGCGACACGAAACCCTGTTTTGACTTCATCGATGACCAACAAACTGCCATGTTCGGTGCAAAGATCACGCAAGCGTTGTAGCCACGCTTGCGTTGCTGAGATACTTCCGCAATTTCCAATGATCGGTTCTAGAACAACGCAAGCCAGTTGTTGGCCGCAGGTAGCGAAGCAGTTTTCCAATGCCTCGAAGCTGTTCATCGGAAGTAAGTCGACGAGGTCTCTCGTCTTGTGAGGAATACCGCCACCAAAGGGAATGATCGCCGGAGGAAGGTCTTTTGAATTCCAATTTTCAACATCGGACTTCCACATCATCTCATCGTACAAACCATGAAACCCACCTTCAAAGATGGCCACTCGGTCCCGCCCCGTAAATCCACGCGCTGTACGCACCGCCCCCATCACGGCTTCGGTTCCCGAGTTTGCAAAACGCACTTTTTCAACTTGGGGACATAGTGCTTTGATTTGTTTAACCACCTGAGTGTCAAGGGCTGTGGCAAATCCCGTCAGTGTTCCACCGCGCTGAATCTGTGAAACGACTGCTTGGTCAACGCGCGGATCTCCATAGCCCAAAATAATCGGGCCATATCCCAAACGAAAATCGGTGTAGGTTTTGCCGTCTACGTCAACGATCTCACAACCCTTGGCACGATCCACAAACACGGTCCGGTCGTCCCCCCAGTAGCGATAATTCTCCGCGACACCCTGCGGCATGTGTTGATGAGCTTCAGCCATCAACGCCGACTGGCTGGAGCGCGTCGCATTGGGCGCAGCGGTTTGCGACTTGTTTCTTTTCTCCGGCTTATTTCTCTCCTCCGATTTTTTTTTCTTCTCCGAACCCTCCGTGGGCGTCTCTTGGGGCCGCAGTAAAACACCCATCTTCTCTTCGACCAAACGAGCGACCGAAAGCTCGGGGGCGTCGCTGCCATACTTTTCCTTGGCCTCTTCAAACATGGATCTTGCCATCGTCCCCAGCGTCAGCGAAAGCCCTTGTGAATCTGCAATCTCGTGGACCAATCTCAGATCCTTGCAGCACAAATCTAGGCTAAAGCTTGGATCGTAGTGCCCGGCAAATATCGAATCGATATCGTGCTCCGCGACCCAGCTGTTACCCGCACTCGCCCGAATGGCGGTCGCCACGGTTTCCAAAGGAATTTCTGCTTGCGCTCCAATCATTAGCGCTTCGCCAATTGCTGCGGCGTTAATAAACCACAGCAGATTGGTAATCAACTTAGTCGTGGCTCCGTTACCCGGTTTGCCCGTCATGAAGAAGTCGGTTCCCAACACATCAAAGATGGGTTTGTTCTGCGAGAAATAATCAGCGTCTTCACCAATAAAAAATGCCAGCTCGCCGCGCGCGGCACCGTCGATCGCATTTGTAATTGGGGCTTCAATGAAACACAGACTACGTTCTTTCGCTGCTTGGGCAATCTCAACGGCAAGCTCTACGGAACTGGTTGTGGTATCGATGAAGGTTGTTCCCGGTTTGGCATGTGCGAAAAGCCCGGCGTCTCCCAGATAAACTTCTGATGCTTGGTCAGGGCCGGGAAGAGATGTTATAACGACATGCGCGCTGGCTAGACCTGCGGTAAGGCTCGTTGACCACGTAGCACCGAGTGCCAAAAGGTTCCCGGCCTTTGCTTTTGCGAGGTCGAATACCGTTACGCAGTAGCCTGACTTCAAGAGGTTGGTCACCATGGGATTTCCCATGTTCCCTAAACCAATGAAGTAAACGGAGGGTTTTGATTCAGTCACCGGTCTAACGCTGCTTTTGGTAGGTGAAAAACTTGCGGGTTGAGTTTAGCCCAAGCGGCTTGCATCCCAACTCAAGAAAGAAATTGTGGATCTCTTGATCTGAGATCACTAGGTAACGGTAGAATTGCTCCGCCACAACTTTGTCCTGTTTGGTGAACGTATATTGCTTGGTGAACAGTCCGGCGCCTTCATCGTGGATGGCTTGAGAATAGGTCAGCTCATCGGTCAATGATTTCGAGTAGTCAGTATGAGTTCCCTGCAAAGCCAAAGCCAAGACTCCGCCAGGTTCCAGATGCTCAACCACACGCCGCAAGCTCTCTTCGCAAGTTTTGCGATCATCAATATGGCTACAGAACTCCAGCCGATCCCCTAGGTCGATGAAGTACCAACAACCACCAACTGAAAAAGATGCTTCGAAAGTTTGATCGAGCGATAACGTCGTGACGTCTTGCAGTTCGTATTGAATCTTGTCCCCCAAGCGTTCTTTGGCTTGGGTCAGCATCGACTCCGTGTTGTCTAATCCGGTGATAGACAATTTTGGGTTTTGTTTGACGAGGCCTTCGGCAACTAGACCTGTCCCTACGCCTAATTCTAACACGCGCTGTCGTGAACCAAGTATCTCCGTCAGATCGCGCGTGATCTCATCGTAGTCGTAATACCCGTTGGTCATCAAAACATCGTAGTAGTCTGATATTCCAGAATACGTGTTGAGATCTTGCTCTAAATATGTAGGTTCTTTTGCTGCTTGGCTCACGTCAATCTCCTTGTATTCTACTCCACATGCGCATTTTCTTTCAAAGCAAAACAGGGCTTGCCTCAAAGCAATCGACAACCAACGAGAGTGTGTGTTTCTCGCGAAAATGATTGGCGTCGCATTTCTTGAAATTCAAGTTCCAAAAACGCAGGATGATACCAGCGAATCACGCATTAAAGAAGGCGCGAGAACGGTGCCAAATAATGCTGTCACCAACCGGGGAACGCTGAAAAGAAGCGGTTTGCATCTAACAACCCAGCCTGAAACCTCGCCCTCGATTGAAGTCGATTGGACATTCCAGTCCAATCCGAAGTTTCAAGATAAGTAAGCACTAGGTCATAAGTTTTCAGACACCTTTGGCCGTTTTGGCACTAGCCACGGTTCCTTTTTCAATTGGAAACTTATGGCCGGGGGCTTATAGGGCTAAGCTAAACTAAGACAGATTCTGGTCTTCGATATTTGACGCGTCGATTTTGTCCGGAAAATCAAACGCCCCTTCAGCGCTGCGACTTGATCCACCAAAGACGCTCCGTCGCCAACGTACGAACTTCCAGGTGATGACTGCGGCAACGGCGGCCAGCATTAGCCACAAGAATGCGTTCATCAATCCGTCGACCGCTCGCGCTGTATTGGCGGTGGACACCAACTGAATCGCGCTGGCCATCACCAACGGGCTGACCATTCCATCCTGATCTTCGGCCTCCGTTTTCTGTGACTGGTATTTGATTAACCGGTAGAAGAAGCCATCCACCGTCGCCGTTTTTCCCGTCAGCGTTTCCGGCGTCATTCCCGAAGGCAACGCGCTCAGGCATACTGTCACCGGGTAGCGATCGAACGACAAGGCTTCTCCTTCTCCGATACGCGTCACCACCTTGCGACCGCCCAAATTGGGAAACAGGCTCACCTGATAGTAGTGTCGTAGCGGTTGGCCCGTGCTACTAACGGGTGCGTCAGTCGGAACAGCAATCCGCACACACTGACGCAAACTTCCTGTGACTTTCACGCGCGCACCGATGTGCTTTGTTGGAGCGCCGACCAGTCCGACAAATCCGACCGATGCCGATGATTCTTTTTCCGAGCCCCCCGATTCCATCTTTTCGTCGCCGCCAATCGCGGTGGCGGCCTGCAACATTTGATAGAAGCAACCAGCGTCTTGTTGAGCCAACGGTTTGCTGTTTCGTTTTCTTACGTAGTCGAACAAACCAACATCAACGCCGTGGGAGGCAAGTTCCACATGTCCTGCCAAAACCTTAGCCGCTTTATGGCCCTCTGTCACCTTGTTGCCCGCTTCCACTTCAGCGGTGGCTTTGGGGTACCAAGCAAACCGGTTGACAACAAACACCGGCGCGACATTACTCAAGTCGATCTCTTCAGGCTTCTGTTCTTGCTCAATCCCATCCACATTCTCATTTCCAAGACGGGTAGGGGCAAGTTGTATGCCCTCCCCCGCTGCGTTCAACTGGACCGCGTTGTAGAAGAAACCAGAAAATCGAATCGGTTCATTCAGCCGTTCGTTGCGAGCAATGCGCGACGGCGCCGATCGGCACAGGAGAAAGAATACTTGCCCATCCTTGTCCCTACATGCGGCTTGGTAAACGCCACTAATACCGGCCTCAGATTGCGCCGGAAACTTTAGAATCGTCAGTCGCTCTAGCGTTGCCTCGCGCGTGAATGCCCAGAAACGGAAGTTGCGCGTTTTTTCGATCATCTGCTGCAAAGAGACGTCACCGGTGTCTTGGCTGAATTTTCCAAGGCTCTCAGGAGATACTTTTGCGATGCGATACAACGAACGCACGAAAAAGGGTTCTTCTAAATCCAGTCGGCTGCCTGGAACAATGTCGTAAGTTTCGCTGGCGGAAAACCCGGCCAAGTCTTCCGGGGAATCGTCGGCCCGCAATTGTTCGGCAGCCCCAATCGCAATGAAACCGAACACCAATATGATCGCACACAGCAGCCACAGCCCCTCCTGTCGGCGAGCCTCCGACCCTCCCAACGGGAGGGGGGCAGCAATCGGTCGCTGATACTGAATCATTGGTCGGTCTCCCTTTCGTTGTCGCTGGTGTCGCTGGTGTCGCTGGTAGCATCCGTGCTTTTAGCTTCCGCCAACTCCGCCACACGTTGGGCAGGCGTTTTGATGCTCTGGTCCTGCTCGAGCATTTCCAATGAGCGGTGCATGCGTTTTGCCGTTGACTGACCAAGCTGGCGGGTGGGAGTGCCCGAACTCCGAAAGACGGCGACGGCCAGTCCTGTCGCCACTACAGCGATCCCCAAAAACCACAGCGCGAAAGACGTCGTCCCGGGAACCACTCGTTTTGCAGACGCCGCAGACGCGCCGAACTGGGTGCTTGCCAAGTCAATCTGGTGAGCAATCACGACCGGACTGTGACTGACACCGCCGCCAGAATCGCGATAGGAACGGATTTTAAAAAAACGCCCCGTCAATGAAACCGGAACGTTGACCTCATGAAATTTGCCAGGCTCCTGATCCAACAGATCTACGGGAAACGACTGAGGAATCCCAGCGGAATAAACACAGAACAGCCCATCCCCGTCGCTAGCGACCGGCTCAACCCAAACTTCGTAGTAATGATCTACCGGCAGCCGAGTCTCTTGGAGTATTTTTTTTCTGCATGTCCGCGCTTGCCCTTCAATGAAGACCACTCGCGCGCGATAAAAATCCGGTTGGCCAGATAGCTGAAGAAACGAGACCGCGTTCGCAGTCGCCGCAGTCGCAGTTGTCGAATCGGAAGTCGCCGGTTTGATCATTGGCGAGCCGGCAACGGCCTCATCCCACACCGTTAGCCAACCCGGAAGATCGCTACGCGTCCCCATTCCGGCTAAGTCTTCCACTGCACCTAAAACTTGAGGACGCAAAACCTGAACTACTTTTCTAATCTCCAGTTGCCCAGCAAATGAGAAGTCTTCGCCTTCCACCGCAGCGCTGAGTGTCGGGCTAATTTCCTTTTGCCAGCGTTGGTCAAATTCAAACAGTGCTTCAATTCTCTGTTTTTTTTCATCAGCATCGTCCATCAAAGAAATTTCGCCCAACGCCAGCGTCTGAAAGGTGGTCTGTTCTTTGGTCAGTCGCGCAACAATTTTTTTCAAGGCTGCGGCTTCCTCGGGCGCCGAAAGATCAGACCGCACTACCTTTCGCAGCAATCCAAACAGCTGCCATTGCTTTTCCTCAGACAGTCGTTGGTAGGCCGCCTGCCAGAATTCCCGATCGAGTTCACCGCCGGAGGACTGGCGAAGCATCGTGGCATCCAAGCCAAACGCTGCTTCTGCACGACTCTCCACTCCGGTCGCCCGTCCATTGATGCTCGCGCTGGCACTTTTTGCGATGGACCAATCCATGGTGCTAGGCGATCCGACATTCGCACTTCCGTCGCTGGCATCAACCAGAAAATCCCCCGCCTCGGGAGTTTGGTTGGGTTTGTCGAAACCCATCCACATCCAGCGTTCAGGTTTGCCCGCCTCTTTCATTGCAAAGATCACGACCAACAACAAAACCATCAACGTTAAGATTCGAACTCTGACGGAGCGCGCTAGTTTGTTACTGTCCGCCCTTCGATCAGTGCCAAAATCCAATCCTTGGCGCAGGCTGGAGCCACTCGACAAAGGAACCGAATCGTACTCAGTGTCGTCATGCCAAGAATTAGGTTCGTTATTTATTGGACTATTGATGGTTTTCAATCCTGATGGTTCTCGATGGCTTTCACTGCCATTTTTCCTATGCATCCCCCACAAACGGGCAAGCAAAAGCGAAGAAGATCCAACAAACCAAATTTTTGACTTCGCGGATATTCACTTCGATGGCAGTTATCCGCTAATATTATAGCCCATTGCCCCTTAAGCAGCCCGACTCAAGCCAGTGTCACTCATGCGTTTTCCTAATCTAATTTTCTTGCCGGTCTTCGCTTTGCTTCTTCTTGGCGGTGGGCTGATTCCCCGTTGCTCGACACATGCCGAAGAACCAGCCGAAGAGTTTGTCAAAGCACTCATCAACGAGCGATTTTACGACGTGGCGGCCGGCTATCTAGAACAAGCACAAACCAGCGACATCGTCCCCAGTGATTTCCGCGCAAAAATTCCCTACGAGCGAGCCAAGATTCTTGTTCGGAGTGCCGCATCGGATCGTGACCAAGCCGCGCGCGAGGAAAAATTCAACTTGGCAGATCAATTACTCAACAGCTACGCCAGTGGGTTAAGCACGCCGGTGGAAAAGTTCAATGTGTTGCTCGAGAGTGCCAATATTAAAATTAAGCGATCCGAACTTCAACTCGCTCGAACAACCAACACTCGTCTTCCGGCTGAAGAGAAATCGGTCATGTTACAGAAGGCCGATTCGTTGCTTAGAGCCGCCCTAGCACAATACGATTCTGGGCAGACCGAACTACGGGACGTCTTGGCCAACTTCCAGTTGGACCCTGAGGATCCCAAATCAGCCAACCGCAGAAAACAGCTCCAACAACAGTATCTCAGCATTCGAACTCAACAGCCCTTGGTGACCGAGCGTCTGGCAGACACGTTGGCCGCCGACTCACCCGAACGCAAAGCGCTGCTCGAAAAAGCGGTCAAGCAAAGCGAGAGCGTCTACGACAAGTATCGGCGCGTTAAAAAACAGGCATTTATTTTCCAAGCCGCCATCAACGGTGCCCGCGCTGCCCAGAAACTTGGCGACCACGAAAAAACGCTCCAACTACTAACCTACGTGTTTGACATTGGAAACGGCGCTGCAGAAGATCGATTGAAAAAAGATGCGATGATGGTCGCCGTCAACAGCTGGAACAAAATCGATCCCTATCCAGCACAAGACATCATAAAACTATTGGAAAACCGAGTTGCGCGCCTCAATCGCTCCGAAACCAATCAGCCTGACTGGCAGCGTATTCAATTAGAACTGGCCACTGCAAAACTTACTGCTGCCGCAGCCATTGGTGACAAAAGAGGCCCCGGGGCAACAACCGAAGCCAAAGCTCTAATGCGTGACGCCAATAAACTTGTGCGGAAGATCGCTCGTACGAACGGTCCTCACCAAGAGCTTGCAAAATCAATCGTGGACAAGTGGGAACTCTCATTTTCCGAAACCGATTCGGCTGTAACCGTCAGCGCGGTCAAAACGTTCGGCGACGCCAAAGAAGCCGCCGGCGAATTAACCGCTGGCGTAGTGGAGTTGCAAAACGAAGTTCGCAAGCAGAAATCTCAGTTGTCGCGTGTCAAAGACCCTGCCCAACGAACGGCGTTGGCAGGCGAACTCGGTCAAAACTCGGCCCTACTTGAAGAGAAGGCTGATGCGGCACTGAACTTCTACCAAGATGCACTCGCCATGGCTGACGACTCAACCAGTCGCGCGGACATCAACTTCATGCGGTATCACCAATCGATCTGTTACTTCGCCAAAGGCCAACCATTACAGTCGGCGCTGATCGCTGAGTTCCTGTTGGATAAATACCCTACCGTCGCGTGGACGCGGCAAGCCAGTGCCAATATCGTCAAAGGTTATTCCGTTTTGCTGTCATCCGCTGCTGGCGGAGACAATCAGTACGAAGCAACAAAACTAATGACAGCCTGCCGTGAAATTTGCCGGCGTTGGCCTGATTCCAACGAATCCGCGCTGGCTGCGGCAACCGTTGTTCAGTCATCGATCAGGAATAAGGACTTGGCAAGCGCTGAAAAGTTTTTCGCGCTGATCCCAGACTCGTTTTCCAGCAAACCACTGCTTGCCGCAGCACTGGGTGAAAAATTCTGGGGAGACTACCGAAGTAACGGGAATCTCGATGAAGCTGGACGCCAGAAACGACTTTCGGATGCCGCCAAGCTACTTCAGTCTGTCGTCGCCAACGCACCTGATCCGGTCAATTACCCGAGCGCCTCGGCGGCGCTTACACTCACCAGCGTGCTGGTCGAGCAAAACAAAATCGAACAAGCCGTACAGCAACTCGAAACAGGCAGGCTATCTCCACTGCAACTGATCAAGGAAAAGAATCCAGCGATTTCAGACCCCAAATACGCCAACCGTTTCCGCCAAAGTGCAAACGTAACCGCGATTAAGACGTATCTTGCGGCGGTCGCCACCGGCAACAGCCAAAAGCAATCGATCGACAAAGCAATCGCGATCATTACTGCGATGCAAAACGATCCCAAATCGAAGAAACAGCTCACAGGCATTTATCAAAGTGTGGGCAAAACACTCAATGATCAATTCGAGGGACTAGAGTCGCTTGAAGAGCGCAAGCAGTTCGCTTCGGTGCTGGCCACCTTTGTCGGCACCATCGAAAAGGGCTCAACCGATACCAGCACCGTTTTGTGGGCGGGCAGCACACTGCTCAACGCGGCGTCAGCACTTGCCAAAGAAGGTGCTACCGCTGAGGCCGCGCCGCTGTTCAAACAAGCCAACTCTGTTTTGGACCGGGCTCAGACACTTGGCGTCGCCGACCCGAACGCGCAACTTGCGCTTCAGCATCTGCAAGCGCTCGCCCTTCGTGGCAGCGGCGATTACCAACAGTCAGTTTCGATTTTCGAAGAACTGCTCAGACAAAAAGCCTTGTTGACTTGGCAGATTGATGCTGCCGAAACCTTGCAGATGTGGGGCAAAAACAAAAAAGATGCCAACGCCTATGCCAAAGCCATGATGGGCTCCGGACAATTCATAGACCCAAAAACCAAACGCAAGAAGAACGTTATCTGGGGTTGGAGAAGGCTGGTCCAAGTGACTCGCGGCAATGACAAATTCAACGATGCTTTCCGCACTTCGATCTACAATTCGGTAAAATCACGGTTCGAGTACGGATTGTTAAAGAAAAACGAAAAAGCCATTAACTCGTCTTTTTCCGAACTTTCCAAAGCTCTACAACGATTTGCTTTTTTGTCGGCCGGTCCTTGGAACAACAAATTTCAGACACTGGTTGCTGAAATGAAGAAACACACAACGAAGAATTAATTTAACCAGATGAAATTGATGCCCAAACATTCCTACTCTCTCAGAAGCTTCTGTCTTTCCAAACTCTCCCTTCAGACATTGAATTTTCTCTTGATGGCGACGATCAGCGGTTGGGTTGCCGTTGTGGCGCATGCGCAGAGCCTCGATAGCATCTACAAATTCTCAGGCAGTAGTGGATCGACGAAGGTTTCGGGCAAGGTGGTCGACATGACCCCTGAGGGCGTCGTTGTCGACACGCGTGGTAAGAAGTCTACCGTGCCATCGCAAGAGATTCGAAAGATCATCTATTCGGGACAAGCTTCGGCTCTTGATCGGACACGCGAACGGATCATGTCAGGCAGCTTCGCGCAAGGCTTAGATGAGCTGGCAAAAATTGATGACAAGAAAAATCCTCTCGTTGCTCACGAAATCGCATTCCTGAAATCTTGGTGCTACGCCAATCTTGCCATCAACGGAGAAAAGCCACCCAAGGATGCAGGAACTTACGTCAATGCCTTCTTACAGAAGTACAAAAAGAGCTACCATTTTTACCCGATGACAGAACTGAAAGGTCGATTGCTGCAAGGCCTAACTTTGACAGATCTTGCCATCGCTGAATTCAAACCGCTTTCGCAGGCCAAGTGGCCCGAATACAAGTACAAAGGGCACTACCTGTTAGCCGAAACGTACAACACGCAGGGCAAGCACACCCAAGCCGTTAGTGAGTGTGAGGCAATCCTCTCAACCGCCGACAACAGCGACATCGCGCAGCAATACAAACTTCTAGCGACATGTGCCAAAGCGAAATCGCAAGCATTCGCGGGCGAGACGGCGGGCATTGAAGAGCCGATCCGGCAACTGATTAAGGTCGAAAATCCTGACAACAAGAAACTGTTTGGCGCCGCCTACAACGCGTGGGGCGTTTATCATTTCAAAGCCGGTCGATGGAAAGAAGCGCGTGAAAAATTCCTGATGACCCACCTCCTAATGACCAGCGAAGCTGACTCTCACGCAGAAGCCCTGTTCTATTTGTCCAAAATTTGGCCAAAATTTGAAAATACCGACCAAGCCAACAAGACGCGGAAGCTCTTGAAATCCCGCTATCGCAACTCATACTGGGCTCAACAACTCAACTGATACCCCAGCAACGTTCGGTGCCATTTCAGAGTCTAGGAAAAAGCTCTAAGCTTTCAGTACCAGATAAGCGAAACTTTAGCGCTCAACGAACTTAGCGCTCAACGAACTTACCGTTCAAACGACCGAACCTTTAAAGTCAACTATCAATCGCAACCATCCAAAGCTATCCAATATGGACATTTCGATTTTCAAAAACGCTAATCTTCGTTGGACCCTTGCGATCGGGCTTTTATTCCTTGTGGCCATCGTCGTGATGGAACCCGTTGTGATGGCACAGGACGCTGCGGCACCTGCAGTCGCGGCAGCTCCAGCCCAAGCAGCCGATGCCGGCGATGCGCCCGCCAAAGAACAAACATTGTTGGAATGGCTGTATAAGTCCCTCGGGCTTGAGTACCTCGGCGTATTTCTGGCGCTCTCCTGTGCATTGGTGGCGTTAGTGATCATGAACCTGATCTCCGCCAGACGATCATCCCTCTGTCCACCTGAACTGATCGAAGGTTTTGAAGCTCATCTGGACAACAAGGAATACCAAGAGGCTTATGAACTATCGAAGACCGACGAGTCGTTTTTAGGCAACGTGTTGGCGGCGGGTTTGGCGAGACTCTCCAGCAGCTATTCGCACGCGATCGCTGCAATGCAGGAAGTCGGCGCCGAAGAAAACATGAAACTCGATCACCGACTCAGCTACCTCGCGCTGATCGGAACGCTAAGCCCCATGATTGGATTGTTCGGCACGGTTCACGGAATGATTAACTCGTTCTACGAAATCGCTGCCGGCGGTGGTACGCCAGACCCGAACAAACTGGCCAGTGGTATTTCGACCGCGCTGTTGACGACGCTGCTGGGACTGGCCGTCGCAATTCCTGCCATTGCGGCCTACAACCTGATGAAGAACCACGTTCAAAAACTCGTGCTCGAAGTCGGCATTCAAAGCGAAAATCTCATGAGCCGCTTCGAGAAAGTGGGAAATAAAAAGAGCTAGTCGGCATCAGATGAAGTGCCTGATATCGCCAGACTTCAGACATTCCCCAAGGTGACTTAGTTCTGCCAAGCCCTCGACGCAAATCATGAAGCTAAACAAAACCAAATCCAGCAAAATTCTCGAAGGCGATTTGACGCCGATGATCGACATGACGTTTCAGTTGATCGCGTTTTTCATGCTGTTGATTAATTTTTCGGAAGTTGACCGCGCCGAAGAAATCACACTACCGGTTAGTGAACTGGCGATTCCCCCCGATGGAAGACCTGACTACCAAGTCATCCTGAACCTTGAGCCCGGTGGCAATGTTATTTTCGAGGGCCAGCGCATCCCCAGAATTGACGTCATGAAGCCAATTCTCAATCAAGAGATCCGCAACGCGGATCGGGAGAATGTCGATAAATCAAATATCGCCGTCATTATTCGTTCTCACGAAGATACGCCGACCGGATTGGTGCAGAAATTGATCTCAAAATGCCAGGAAGCGGAGCTGGAGAACTTCGTCCTTCGAGTCCAAGAAAAAATTAACTAATAAGAAGTAATCGACCGGCAGATAAATGAAGCTCGACACCGAAGAACCTGAAGAGATCCAGCTGAACATGACGGCGATGATTGACATCGTCTTCCAGCTGCTGATCTTTTTCATCATGACTTTCAAAGTCGTGGCTCAAGAAGGTGATTTCAATATCAAAATGCCAATGGCCTCCGGACCGGCCACTGATATTGAGACAGAGCCACCAGAACTGATCCGAGTTTTACTGCGTTCGGGTCCCGAAGGCATCATCAACAGTATTCAGGTTGATGACGAGATCGAAACTCTGACCTTTGGACCAGACCCAGAACTCTATCTCGACCTGACGGACTACATCGAACAGAAACTGGCCGGAGAGGGCGATCCTGAATCCGGTTACGACACGGAAGTCGAATTCGATATCGACTACGGGCTAAAGTACAGGTACACCGTTCAGGCAATTGAGGCCGTTTCGGGCAAGGTTTCCGGCGGCAAGGTCAAGAAACTGATCGAAAAAATCAAGTTCAAGAACAAAGCGGATGAACAATAGACGGTCATCGAGGGTACAGACCATCGGCAGGGTGATCACGCCTGTTCATGCCTCGCGCAACTGTTAAAGTAAGGGTTTCGCGGGCCAACTGATTCGCAACGATTGGACAAACAATGGCTGAAGCCACTGAACAATGGACCCTCAAACGCCTGCTCGACTGGACGAAGGACTACTTCGAAAAAGTCGGCTCTGACAGCTCGCGTCTAGACGCAGAGGTCTTGCTGGCCGAAGCACTTCAATGCCAACGCATCGAACTTTACACACGTTTCGAGGAAGTGCCAGCAGCAGAGACACTGACCGAGTACCGCGCATGGGTAAAACGTCGTGGTGCCGGTGAACCCGTTGCCTACATTGTCGGCCACAAAGAATTCTATTCGCTTAACTTTGATGTCACGCCCAGCGTTCTGATTCCTCGGCCTGAGACAGAGCACATTGTCGTCGCGGCAATCGAAGCGGCCAAATCTCTTTCCGATTCGCCTTCCCCCATCCGTATCATCGACGTCGGCACCGGCAGCGCATGCGTTGCCATTGCGTTGGCGAAGCATATCGAATCTTCCGTCATTGCGGCGACGGACCTTTCGACTGACGCACTGGAGGTCGCGAAAGCCAATGCGGCGAAACATGAAGTCACCGACCGCGTGCGTTTCTTCACCGGCGACTTGCTCGATGCACTACCGGCGGGCAGTAATCCGGTCCACCTGATCGTCAGTAACCCGCCTTACATCGGGCGCGATGAAATCGACACGGTCGAAGAGACCGTACTAAAGTATGAGCCTGAAATGGCGCTCTTTGGTGGCGAGCGGGGCACTGAGATCATTCAACGCTTGGTTGACCAAGCGGTGGAAATGCTGCTTCCCGGTGGGAGGCTGATTTTTGAAACTAGCCCTGCCGTCTTCGATTCGTGCTTGGACATCATCGAGAATTCACCGCTGAATTTGGTCGAATCAATCAAGGATTTCGCCGGACTCCGCCGTGTGATTGTGGCTGAAAAGATTCAATAGTCGGCCCAATTCTCATACTCACATTTTTCTTCCCATACTCCGCCAGTTGACGGCGGGGCTCAGCAAAGCAGTCCGAGCGACGTGCGTGGATTGAACGCATTGTTTACTTGCAATGTCGTGCAAACTATCCGATCATGAGTGCTTCTACCCACCCATCCGGAGTGTTGCCATGTGCCATCGTAGTAGTGTTCTTCTCTCGATCTTGGTTGTCGTTGTTCTTGCCTTCGCTAATTCAGTCCGCGCTCAAAGCAGCCCTCAATCTGGTTCCACCAATGCTCAAGTACGAGACTGGAAAGACGTTACAGGGCAACACACAATCAGGGCAAGTTTCATGGGTGTTATAGACCGCGCTAAAGTGGCTCTCAAAACGGACGATGGCAAGGAGATGACGATCGAACTCTCACGTTTGAGCAACGCTGACATCTACGAAGCGGTCAAGTTGGACCTGATGTCCAAACTTGCAGTCACCTCTCCCGTTGCTGCATCCCCCGCTGCTGCTGCTCCAGCCACGACGTTAGCGACACGCAAGAAAGCACAACCGTTCTCCGGTAAGGCAAAGCTTTCTCCGCGAAAGGCACAATCAACTCCGTCACTGCCGGTCAGCAAACCGAAACCGACGCTAGATGAAAATTTAGTGGCACGGATTGAGGAGTTCATCGAAACGATTGAGACCGAAGACACAAAAACCATCTTTCAAACGATTCTCCACCCCAAAGAGTATGCCGAATTTAGCAAATCCAAGAGATTCGAAGCCGGTCTGGAAAGTTTTGAAGAAAAGAAGAAAGACCGACTGCTTGAGGCGCTTCAATCCATCGACTTGGATTCGGTTGAAAGAAAACCGGGTGGGAAATACAGGTTTCAAACCGATTCGGCTCCGATCAGTTTCAAAAACTTCAAGGGAACTTGGTACTTGAACAACTGATCGATTTATCGAGCATCGGTCTCTTACGCGCGCGGATGGAACTGGGAGTGCACCTTCTTCAGCCTCGTCTGATCGACGTGCGTATAGATCTGTGTCGTGGCGATGCTGGCGTGGCCAAGCATTTCCTGCACCTGACGAAGGTCGGCTCCTCCAGCCAGTAAATGCGTCGCAAAACTGTGCCGCATTGTATGGGGACTAATAGCGCGTGTGATTCCGGCAACAAACGCGTATTTCTTGACCAGCTCCCAGATCGCTTCCCGTCGCATTCTTCGACCGGAACGCGTCAGAAACAACCAATCCGTTTCCGTCGGTCTCTTCGCCGCTAGAGCGGGACGTTGCTGCTGAAGATAGGCCTGAACTGCATCTACCGCCTCCTCGCCCAAGGGCGCCATTCGTTGCTTGTCACCTTTACCATGACACTTACAGTAACGCTGCTTTAGATTGACGTCCCGCAATCTCAAATTTGAAATCTCTGATGCGCGACATCCCGTCGCGTACAACATCTCCAACAAAGCGCGGTCGCGCAAATAATAGTACTCGATCCGCCGAGGCGACTTAAGAAAACGTTCGACCTCACGCGGGCTGAGCACTTCCGGGATGCGTTGCCAAAGTTTCTGACTTCCGAGAAGCTCGATCTTATTGTCTTTGAGCACGCCCTCAAGCTGAAGGTAGCGAAAGTACATTTTGATCGCCACGATCGTGCGGGCGATCGAGGACGGTGCCAAGCCGCGTGAAGACAGGTAGGCAACGAAATCGGAGAGTTCGGAAACAGTCAGATCGACCAGAGACCGATTGGCCAACCAGGACTGAAAATGCACCATGTCACGACCGTAAGCCTTGACCGTGTTGTCCGATAGGTGGCACTCACTGCGTAAGTATTCGATGAATGAATCATGCCAGCGTTCCAGAGACGCCGCCTCACTAGCAGTCGGCGTCATCCCAAGGCGGCTTTTCTTCAGTCGATTCATCGCCATGGTACTGTCTATTTCGAGAAGGTTGATTGAATGATCAGCGGCAACGCGCGTGTCTTCAAAGGTTCGTGTTCACGTACGATACAAGATTCATCGTCACCGGCACGTGACGGGCACAGTCACGCGCTTCACTTACAAGTCATGACGTCCGTCAGACACATCTGCTGCTGATCGCAACCGAACAACACATACAATCGGAAATATCAATTCCGCATCGCGTGTTCCCAATTCAGCATTGAACAATCTTACCTGACTCCGGTTTCCAATCGTTGCCGCTCGCGTTCCAGCTCTCTTATCAAACGTTTGATCCGCACGACTTCTCGACGAGACTCATCCAAGTTCGCTTTTTGAGTATCGATTTTCTTGCGAAGCTGATTCAGTTCCGCGACCATTTCATCGACGGCGGCTTGGTATCCGGGAAGGACCTGTTGGCTGTCTTTCTGGCTCTCCATCAATTTCTCAATACGTGCCTGCAACTGATCGGCAAATTTTTTCGTCTCGCCAATCTCTTGATCAACTTGTCGAATGCGTTTTGCATTGACGATTTCTGGCGAGTAAGTCCCTGAGCCAAGTTGTTCGATAATCTCCAGAACCCGATGCGCTGGAATGGCCAGACTGGCCACGCGCCCCGCGCGAGCCACGTTGACGCCCACCACGTCGCCATCGAGATTCACCACAGGTCCGCCGCACTCATTGGCCTGCAATGCGGTGTCATGCTGGAACGCGAGTGGAAAGTTCTTCCGCCGCCCACTTAGCCGCGTCCCCATCCGATTCTGTTGATTGCTACGCATGTTTTCGAAACTGACCTTGTCTCGGTTTGCCAACGTCAACTTGACTCTACGCTCTTGATTGCTGCGCATCACTGTCAGCGTCACCACGTCCCCCGCATCGCATTGCTCCAACTGCTCACGCAACTGTTCAATATCCTTGACGACAGCGTCATCCAGTTTCACGATGACATCCTCGACCTTTAAACCACTCTGACTAGCAGGTGATTTGGGCTGCACTCCGCGAATTTCAACTCCCGTCGGTTGCGCGTCGTCCATGAAGATGCCAATGAATGGTTTGGACGGTGGAATGACGCGACTGTCGACCGAAACCACACCCAAATGAGAATCTTCCTTGTGATCTAGCGGCGTGGCCAACCAATCGCCCGTGATCGCCGCCACCGGCCCGGCCCACTTCGCCGGCTGCCACGTGCGTTCTGAATTCTGATCGGTAATTTTCAGGAGCGCCAAATCGTATTCGGGATCGAGCCCGAAAATCTGAGCCTCCACCAGTTCTCCCGATGCCGTCTCACAAAACAACTGACCCTTAAGTTCGCTGGCCTTGGTCAGCACCCAGCCCTCACTAGAAACAATCGTTCCTAATGCGATCTGCCGCTTTTGGGCACGCCGACTTCGACTAGCACCAGTTGACCGAATCGTCACCAGTGACTGCCGAGCTTCTCGCAAGAGTGGATCAAACATCTTTTCAAAATCGGACGCGCTCTTCGAGAATTTGTCGAGCGCTTTTTTCTCATTCGGCACCGACAAAGCTTCCAGATTAGCAAACGCAGGGCCCAATGCCCCGTCTTCTTTCAATTCTTCCGACTCAGCCTTCGGTTGCAGCGGTGGAAATAGTGGGTCCGCCCAAGGAGTCTGAGCCCACAGATCGCCCGAGGCCATCATCGCCAGGAGCAGTGCCACTGCAAAAAACACGATGGTAAAAGGAGCAAAATTCTTGATAGTTGATTTCATTGCAGTTGAGCTTATCGAGTGCTTTTGTATTTCGTTCAGAGTTTGGTCGAGCGTGTCTTGGCAAGTAGGTAGCGTTGATGGTTGCGCCGAAACTGACATTAACGATCACACTTACGGGGTGCCCCGCGACTTTCGTCTTTTCAGCCAGTTCTCTTTCTTCTTGATTGTCGTCAACAAGTCCACGTCCACTAGCATGACCTCCAAATCAATCAGCTGGCTGCCACGTTTGACTTGTATCGGAAGCTTTTCAAACGGGAAACGCCCCCGTAGTGAAAGTGCGAGGCTCTTCTTGTCACTGACCGGGCGCGTTCCAATTTTTGCGACGATGTCGCCAACCTGAATTCCCGCTTTGTCCGCCGGACCACTTTTCTGAAGCTCCGAGACAATGTTGGTGTCGGAGCTAACCGAAAGCCCCAATCGACCTTGCTCGCCAATCTTAAAACCGCTAGTCAGCTTGTCCCATGTGTCTGTAAAAACATCCACTGGCACGTGAATGTTATCCTGTATTCGACTGCCAATACGACTGTGAATGGCGACCACGTTGCCTTCCATGTCGACTAACGGACCACCCGAATCCCCACCCACCAGCGTGCAGTCCGTTCGCAGTGATGAATTGTTCTGATTGATGATCCGGCCAACCCGCACCACCATGCCACGCTCTTTGTTCAGGCCGCCCGGGTGTCCGACCGCCATGACCCATTGGCCATTTTGCAGCTGGGACGACACGCCAACATCCAAGTAGTCGAAAAATGGTAAATCGGTACTAGCAAATGCTTTGTCGATAACGTCCTCCTCTTCGCTCTCCTCTTCGCCCTCTTCTTCGGTGGAGTCTTTGTCGAAATCCGATAATCCCTCATCACTATCGCGCGTTTCCTCTTGGTCTTCGGTTTCGACCGATTCTCCCGGGGCCGGAAGTTCGCCCGGCGCTAAGTCGCCAACTTTATCTGCTTGGCCTGACTCTTCGTCGCTATCTTTGCCAGCTGCCGCAGGTGCGGGGTCCTCAATCATCCCCATGATCTTGAGCATGCCGGAGTCTTTTCCTGCTTCGACTCCCAACGTAACGGCTCTAGCGCGTTGGCCATCACGAAAAGTGATTAACGCACCTCTTCTAGGTCCGCTGATCACATGAGCGGCTGTCAGAATGATGCCATCGCTAGAAACAAGAACACCAGTCCCCTGCCCCGTTCGCATTGTGATGCTGACCGTAGCGTTTTTGACTTGCTCGGCCAGTGACTTGAATCGCACCTGCATCGCACGGAGTTGGTCGACCGACTGTGGCAGTTCTCCGCGCTGCAGAAAACCAAGACTGCTCTCTCCGGAAACCGCTGCTTCGCTTTCATCCGGTTCGTTCCATGGCTCAACGCTGTCCTCTTCATGGAGCGCGCTGGTTGGCGTTAGCTGAAACGCATCGGCCGATGAAGGCAAACAAAAACAGCACAACAATACGAAACCGGCAATCAGAAGGTGAGCTATAGCCGATGAAAGTGGGACAGTGTTTTTTCGGTGACTCATAGGGTTCCTGCGTCAAACTACTTTCGTACTGTTTAGCCAATCAGGCACGCTGCCAATCAATATCCGAATCAAAACTG
>CALKXO010000192.1 GCA_938003615.1 uncultured Pirellulaceae bacterium
ACAGCTTCAGATCCCCGCGAAGAAATCGTCAGCATCAAACATCCTGATGCCATCTTATTTACAACTAAATTGTCAAAGAACATTCGTCAGGCTGGGAAGTCTGACAGTTTCTCAAAACTAAAAAGTTAAGAGTGAGAACCCTTCAATCGGCGATGCAATGGCAAACCATTACACAAAACTCGCTGAAATGTTTTCACTGCCAACTTTACTGGATCCAACACTGGTACATGGTAGTGTTTTCACAAGCAGGCCTCAATGAGATAGAAAGCTTTGCATCGAGCCTTCGTGCTTGAGGATTCGAAATTCTAGTAACGTTTCGTTACTCGTCAACAGGGTTTGGCTCGAATTTCATGGAAAGACAAAAACTGGGCGGACACCATCACGATTCACCCTTTGCCTCCTCTCAGCAAACCACTTTCGTGATGGGCAGAAGTATAGGGCCGTATTGGGACCCCTCAAGTGGGATCGGGCCCAATTTTCGAATTTTGTTTGAAATGGGCTTTTCCATAAAACACCAAGTCTACCCAGCCCTCCAAACCTGCTGCCGCCACAGTTGATCCGCCCAACCAATGTGAGGGATTAGCGAAAAAGAGTCGATTTCAACGACTCTTCCTGCGAGGTAGCTCCGACGTCTCCATTTTAAAGTTTCATCATCAAGCGAGTTTTTGCTGGCACAATCACTCGAAATCTCTATCATAAATTCGATAGCCCTTCTCACGGTCCAACTTAAGGCTGCTGCCATGCATTGCTCTGGAAGTTTTACTGGCCACTCTATTGAAGCGCCTCGACCGCAAGCCTCCAAACGAAAAGCGTTTACGCTCGTTGAGCTGTTGGTGGTGATTGCCGTCATTGGCATTTTGATCGCAATGCTGCTGCCAGCGGTACAACAAGTGCGCGAAGCAGCGCGACGTATCACGTGCACGAACAACCTACGTCAATTATCGATGGCGGTAACGAACTACCATTCATCGCATTTCAAATTCCCGCCGGGGTCAGTGATCGGACAAGGCGCGGGCTGGTCGGCTTTTATCTTGGATCAGCTTGATCAAGGCAACATTGCGCAGTCCATCGATTTGACCGATAAGTCTAAAGCAGCAAATGGAAGCGGAAACGGGGGACACTGGCTGGACAGGAACAACCCAAGCAGCGAAGGACTGAACGAGCAGGCCTGTGAGCAGGCTCTCTCGGTCTTCCGCTGCGGAAGCGATCCCGTTTCGGACCACATTTCATCTGGGAACTCCCCGGGGGTTACGATTGAAGCTCGGTCACCTTCGTCATACATGGGAGTCGCTACCGGTACACAGAAAACATCTTCTATGCTTTACGCAAAGCCGTCTGGAGGAAGCGTTCGACGAGAGGTTGCGAAGTTATCGAGAAACGGGCTGCTCTCCCCAACCCAACCTGCAGCCTACTACGGTACTTCAAGACTGCCAACCAAGGTTCGGCAATCCGATGTGAAGGACGGTCTGTCGAACACCGTCTTGATTGGCGAAGGAGTCTTTGACACGTCCAGACTCGTAAACGAGTCCGGCGACGATGTTAATCGAGGCGTGGACCACTGGATCATTGGGTCGCCCGAGAATGATTTTGGTCAGGACATGTCGGAGTTCCTCGGCTCGACCGCAATTGAAATCAACATGTATCACCAATGGTCCAACGCGCGTTTGAAGCCTTTGTCGGAATCAACCTTGCGAAAACGCTTCAGCCAGATGGCGTTTGGTTTCGCCAGCTGGCATGCCGAAAACCTAGTCAATTTTGCAATGGGCGACGGTTCTGTGCGCGTCGTAGAAAGCAAAATAGATCCACAGGTTTACTCAAACCTTGGCAACTTCAGAGACGGGCAGCTGATTGAAGATTTTTAACCAACGAAATTGATCATTTCATCAGGCGACTGACAGTCAGGAATTTACCACCCATTGCCAACGCTGCCAGCGCCTGAGCGAAGCTGGCGGCATCGCCAACGGTAAACTCTCAACTGCCATCACCTAACTTGCTCATTCCCATCGCCCAATAGGTCAACCGGTGTCAATTTCAGCATCAATCACTCGTTTACTTTTTTTGGGAATTGCAGCCCTGTCAATTTCAGTCGCCGGTTGCCCGGACTACTCCCATCTGCGGGCCGCACCTGATTACGAAACCATGACAGACACCGGCGAGGCACCCGAATCGACGCCTGAACATGGTAAATAGTCCTACCCGATTTTCCGGATCGCAGTTTGAGACTACGGACTAACGCACCCTGGCGTTACGCCGACTGCTCTGATCGCGGACGCGCTGATGGGTAAACCCCGGCACATTACCTGAGCGGCCGCGATCGTCGCTTACCTGAAACAGCGGTGCCGTACCTACCGAAGAACCTTCGAGCTCCAACTTTAATTCATCAGGCATTGGATCGACATCTTCTTCAACAGGCGGAATTTCAATGCATTGCTGTGTTTTGGGAGGAGCCACGCGGCGAAGCAACTGAATTGTCAACGCTTTGTCCGTTGCAACGGGATTGCCAAACATCTGGGCAACTGCCTCCGTTTCTCCATTGGGAACGTACGCAGGCGAGCTTGTCACAACCCATGTTTCCAACTGCACTTCGACTGAAGCTTGGTTCTCAGTCGCGTCCAGCGTCAACTGTTTCTCGATTTCAGTTTTCAACCTGTCGATCAGATCGGTACTGTCAATCGTCCAACTGGTCTCCTGTTGCAGCTTTAGCTCATCGGGCTTGGCAAGCCAAAAAGTGTCAAACTTTTTCTCTCCAATGGCAAATCGGCCGATCACTCCGCCTGGTCGTCGAAGCGTTGGCGGGATCAGTGAGGACGTGCTGTCTGGCAGCACATTCCATTTTAGTTCGAACTCTGTAGATGCTCCCCCACCAGGCTCGATACAGGACCGTTCGAAACAAGCCTCGTGACTTTTATTTCCTTCAGCCACTTTGATTCTTTCATAGGAACTAACCACCTGTAACGTTGTAGATTTTGTCCAAGCGAACTTGAGTGGTGCAATCTGCCCTTCAAGGGTGGCGATCTTTTTCACTTCCTCTTCCAGCGCGGTCACTTTTTCGCCAAGCTGCACGGTTTCTGCCCCCGGCAGCACCGGTACGTGCAGGTGACTGGTCACACCGTAAGGTGTCGAAGCATAAATCGCCACATAGTCTCTCCCGTCAAGTGTAACCTGGCGGGCACAGGAGGGGACCGTCACCTCAAACACCTGACGGCTGATCATGTGAATGTGGTCTTGCGGGATAGCAACACCTCCGGCAATGATTCGTGTTTCATGCACACTGAAATTATCCCCCACGAGAAATAGCGTCGTCCCGGCGGGATTTTTGGAGTTGGTATTGGCTTCTTCATCTTCTTCGGCGGCATCATCCGCCTCATCCTCGTCGCCCCCGGAATCACAACTACTGGCACAGCAGGCATCTGGTGAAATCCCC
>CALKXO010000193.1 GCA_938003615.1 uncultured Pirellulaceae bacterium
TGCCACTCGACGCAGACGAGAAAACTAGCCCCATCATCAACGCCAGCGGTCTGCGCCAACAACGCCAACGGCAATCGACTAACCGGTTGCTGTGGCATCACTCTCCATCATCAGCAATTCTCTTTGTAGGATCTTCAGCAAAGTCTGCAGGAAGACGACGACCATAGGGCCGATCAAAATCCCGATTGGCCCGAGCGCTGCCACGCCGCCGATTACGCTCAACAATGCCAAGAGCGGATGTAGATTCGTTTCGCCGTGTAAAATATAAGGCTTGATGAAATTATCGGCCATCGAGATCACAGCCACACCATAGATAGCCAGTCCAATGGCAGCCGGTAAATTGTTGGTGAAGAAGTACAGATACAAACTGCACGGAATCCAAACGGCCGCTGCGCCGACAAATGGAACCATCGCCAAAACGGCTGACAGCAGCGTAAGTAAAAAAATCGAGTCCAAACCAACCACGTAGAAACCGACGCCGGCCAAGATTCCTTGGATGAGCGCTGACAACAGTGTTGCCACCACAACGGCCCGGCTGACGCGCCCAAATTCCCCCACCAATTCCTGCTCGTGTTCGTCATCAAGCGGAGACAGTCCTTTGAATGACTCAACCATCGCCGGTCCGTCCAGCAGAAAAAAGTAGAAGCTGATAAGCATGATGGCGGTGCCGATCACAAGACTGCCGATAATGGATCCTGCGACTCCACCAAATTCGACGACGCGTTTCTGAAGAAACTGACGTCCTTCGTCGGAGTATCGCCTCAATCTCTCTTCGGTCGGGTTGAGCAACTCAATGGCAAACGCGCGCGTCTTTCCCCCTAGCAGATCATATTTAAATTGAGCAAACGTTTGCTGCGATTCGTCCAGCATTTCTCGGTAGTCGTGCAATCCAGAATTGAATTTGTCCGAGTTAGGATTCATGTCATTCACTAGTGACCGCTGTAGTGCACGGAGATTCCCCAAATGCTCACAGAACCCGTTCCACTTGGCTTCACGGCTATAACTTGGACTATCAACGGCATCCAACGCTTCATCTGAATCTGTAATCCGGTCTTTGTCATCGGGTAACTTTAGATTTTGAGTTTCAGCAATTCGCGTGGCAGACTGTGAAATCTCGAATAGGTTGGTGCCGTGGGATTTTAACTTCTCGAACTCGGCCGTATCGGTTAGCTGCAGCGCGCGCAATCGATCGTCGATGTCGCGCACTTGATTCGCGTTGGGCAAGTCTAACTTCATCTTGCTGCGCGCTACTTGAATGTCTTTGAGGATTTTGGTGGAGCTAAATTGGTTGAAGACGTCTCGACTTTCGGCAGCCGCCATCATCAGCAAAAAAGCCAGCGGCACGAGGACGGCCAGCAAAATGGAAAGCGTTGATAGAGCGGCTGCAAGCTTTTCACGTCCCCCAGTTCTTTCCAGTATCCAGCGGTGAACCGGGCGGAAAATCACCACCAACAACGCCGCCAAAAAAAGTGGGATTAGAAACTTCGCCATTACCCAATAAAAAATGACGCCGACCAAGCCAATGACGCCCAGCAAAAACACAAACGAGAAATAGCGCGCTGGCGACGAGGCTAACGTTGATTTAGTGGCAGGGGCTTTGTCGTTCGCCTTTGTCGGGGCAACTGACTCAACTTCAGCGTGCTCAATATCTCGTTGCGTTTGGTCGCTTTGGCTGGCGCTCGAGTCGCTCAGCGGTAGATCGAAGGGTGGGAGGCTTGCCGTGGGCTTTCTCTTTGATGCCATATTTGGTTATCTCGTGTTTCGAAGTTTTTATTGCCTACAAGGTATCAAAAAACAGCTGGCGTGGGAAAGGCAAGGCGTTGTTGAGAATCTATCGCTGGTCGTTGGGAGTTGGATCCCCCAAAAATATTACGCGCAAAGCACATCGATAAGAGCTGTAAAACGGTATTCGCAAAAGGTTCAGAATTTCAGCGTTGCTGGGGACAAAAATGTGAATTTTGATTTTGGGGATTCTCTTTTGACCGGCTTATACGGGCTTGCAGAGATCAAATGACGTCTATTCGTAGATGAAGAAGGGCTTGTGAGGTACGACCAAGCGACAAGCCAGTCACAACTTCTAGGATGCTTGTTGCCGGCACTATCGGCCCCGTCTCCGTTCTAAGCACTAGGTCATAAGTTTTCAGACACCATTAGCCGTTTTGGCACTAGCCACGGTTCCTTTTTCAATTGGAAACTTATGGCCGGGTGCTTATGCCGATATTTAGCTGATACGTCGCACAATCGGAAGTGAGTTTTACAGAATCACTTTTCGAAGGCGCTGGTCATGCGATCAGAACAGCACCTTTCCTCAGGTTTTCCCGCGTTTTCTGACGTGCCTTGATAATGGCGTTTCATCTCAACCGAGGTCGCGTCGCCCCAATTTCGTGCAAGCTTTTCTCATCGGTTCACTTCATACGCTGCAAATCAACACGTTCCAGACGACGGCATGAAAAGATCTTCAAATATCGTCAATCAGTTCTTATCCAAATTTTGGCCCATTCGCGCCGAAACCAAACGTTCGGCACAAACGCTCAACCTTCAAAACTTGGAAGAGTGATTTCTATACGATGCCTCGCCCTTAGCTTAGGTGTGCTTGCGCAGGACATCATGGAGGTTCAAGACGTTGAAATGTCTTTCGAGGCTGCGTTTGAGCACATCGATGAGCTGCGTCTGGCATACGATGGCATCACGGAGTCAGGTGACGCGCATGATTTCTCCGTAGACACCAACGATTCTATCCCAACAGATGACCGCAATTTGATCGTGATTGACTCACGAATTGAGGACTACGATCAGCTGATCGCCGATCTCCAATCATCACAAGTCAACTATGATATTCTTGAGCTTGACGGTACGACCGACGGTGTCGATCAAATCACTCGGCAACTTGACGGCAGCACGCGCTATGGCGCTCTCCACATTATCAGCCACGGAGAGCAAGCGAATCTTCAATTGGGTTCGATAGGGGGTGACGCAAGCAATATTGACCAATACCAATCTCAGATTTTTCAGTTGACGAACGGGACTCACTGCGCGAAGCTTTCCTCGCCGCTAGCGCGACCGCGGGTGCTGACACGATTGTCATGGGAACCGGTGGGACGCACGCACTGACTCTGACTGGCGTCACCAACACGACGACCTTCGTCGAACACGGCCCAGCAGTTATCCTTGACGCAAGTGCGGTCGAAGATGTCGCAGTCATTGTCAATAACGGCAACGGGGGAACTTGGCAGTACTCGACAGATAGTGAAACTTCGTGGCAGGACGTGGGACCGCAGCGTGGTGACTGATAGCGTCGTCTTCCAGATCATCGAAGCTCACCAGAAGACTGCCCAAGGCAAATCCGAGGCCGTACGAGAGACTTTAAATTTGGACGAATCTACAGAAACTTGTGTCGCAATTATTGCCGTCTGCGACGAGTTCGATTTACTGACAAACAGCAGCGTATCGAGAGATGCCATGCACGTAGACCATGTCATCGCTAAAATTCAGCGCAACACGCCTTAGCGGTTTCGCGCCGACGTCGTGGACAAGCTTGTCGAACACATCGAAAGCCCAGAGGCTAAGCCAAAGCAGTTACTTATTGGTGGTATCCAAATAACTTGTCTTTTCTTGCGATTGAAAATTGGTCTTCCGAGGAATTAGAGCGGCTCAGCGCTCCTATTGCTGAAGATGGTGGAACGATAGAATCAAACGCTGATCCAGAAATTCGAAGCCTTCAAATGACCAAAGAATTGCTTGAGCTTTGTAGCGAAACACGCTCCGTCGTTAGTGATGATTGGGGAGATGATCCTTCCGAAGATGATGTTTCTCAAGTTTTCGATCTTGGAGAATCTGACGACGAGTAACATGGCTTATACCTTTGTGGTTGCACTCACTGTCGTGATTTCGGCAGAATCTTTAGCTCCAACCGTTTTCCCTCGCGCGTGACGGCGATGGTGGTTTCTTGGTTGATCTTCAGCCCATCAATCGCGGCGGTATAGTCGTAGATGTTTTCGATTTTCTGACCGGCAAGTCCGACAATAATGTCTCCGCCTTTGACGCCAGCGACTTCTGCCGGCGCCCCCTTGGTGACGTCGGAGAGCTTCACACCCACAACGTCATCGCCGTAGCTGGGGACGGTTCCCAAATACGCCCGCACGCCGCCGCGCGTCTCTTGTTTGGGTTTAGAAGATTGTTTCACGTATTTAGGAGGCAGCGGGGCTGTTGCCAACTGAAGTGTGATCAACCCCATCAGCTTTGAGATTTTTGCTGCTGCCGGATAGTTGAGCTTCTCTGGCGTGTCGCGCGGCGTGTGATAATCGGTGTGAGATCCAGTGAACGCCGATAGGATTGGCACGCCGGCTTGGTAAAACGAAGTGGCGTCTGTGGGCAGATCAGTGTCTTCGGATAGTGTGATGGGCAAACCCACGACAGCGTTCTTACCTTCAATTGATTTGGCCCACCAAGGACTGCTACCGATTCCTTGCAGGACTAATTTATCTTCCATCCTTCCCACCATGTCCATGTTTAGTGCTGCGACTACATTTAGGGTGTTTGTGTTCTGCTCAGCTTCTCCCACCGCAATCATTTTGACTTTTAGATTGGTCAATCCGTGCTTGTTTGCGAGTTCCATCACTTGGATTAAATGTTCAGCTTTGACAACGCGCGCTGCGTGAACCAGGACAGGAAATTCTGGACTATTCTTCCCCATGAACGCCACGTTTTTCTCGATTTCATCAAGTGTCGTAGCTTCTCCATTAAGTTCCAGACTTCCATTGGCGTCGATCGTGATAGTGAAATCGTGGGGCGAGGCTGGCATTTCATCTTCCGCTTCAGATTCCGGGCTCTCGGTTCCGCTGACACGGGTCTCGGTGAAGTGCCGCGAACCGTGCAGGCCCAGCTCCTCACCTGACCAGCCTGCAAACAGGATGTCTCGACGGAACGGCTGAGCATCCTTTTGCTTCAACGCAGCCATAAATTCGGCAATCTCCAGCATCGCCGCCACGCCTGAGGCGTTATCGTCGGCGCCGACATGGACCTGTTGTTGTTCACTTTCTTTAGCCAGCGACGTGGCCGTTTTTCCCGTGCCCAGATGGTCGATGTGCGCGCCAACGACGATCACTTCTTCCGATGGTGATTCGCCAAACTGCAGCCGACCGACGACATTGCGACCCGTGCCGACAATTTTTTCTACTTCAAGATGCGCTGAAACTTTGATGTTCAGTAAATCGAATCCCATGGCGGGTTCACCCGAGTCAAATTTCTTTTGTAGTTCGGCAAGGTCTTTGCCGGCAGCCGTTAACCATTGCTCCGCAAGAGCGTCGGTGATGCTGATCGCCGCAATGCTTGAACCCGTTGGAGCAAAATCGTTCCGCAGCGGTACCAGCTGGTTTTTCACTTGCGACGTTGGACCACTTACCACGATCAAGCCGATAGCGCCGTTTTTGCGCGCGTGGAAGGCTTTCTTCCGTAGGCCAGAATAGAATTTAAAGTGCTGACGCTGTTCAGGAGTTAGGTCTTCGGGAACGAATCGAAACACCATCACCCATTTGTCTTTGACATCCAAGTGAACGTAGGAATCGTATTCTTCGTGTTTTGCTGTTTTTGGTGCCACGATACCATAGCCCGCAAACACGACCTCGGCTGAAGCAACATCGGTGGTGGCTGAAAAAGTCAACGGGGTGAAATCGGCTTGCTCCACTGCCCTGCCCTTCGATGCCTCTTGTGGCGATTCGGTCCAATGCAAGTGATTTTGGACCCCCAGTTTTGCTCCGTTGGGGAACGAAAAAGTTTGAAAATAGGTCCCGTCGTCGCCCGCGGGTTGAATTCCCAAGTGATCCATATAGGCCGCGACGTAAGCAGTTGCCTTTTTCTCACCGACACTGCCCGTCATTCGTCCGCCCAGTTCTTTGCGACACAGGTAATCGACGTGGCGAATGATATCGATGTCTTCGAAGTCGTCGCTGGCGGCATCTGCCGCCAAGACGGCTGCTGTGGCAGCGTTCTTTGCGGAAGCTTGATGACTGTCAGTGCGGTCACCTGAAGAGACCTCGATGCGTAGTGTCGGAGACAAGCCTAGCGATTTAATTGCCGCTTCGTGATTCCAGTCGGCCAAGAAAATTTGCGACTGCTTTTTTGAGTTGCGAGTGGAGGTCCACGTCAACGATTCTCCATCAGGAGTGAAACTTGCTAGTCCGTCAAATCCGTCGGTGTGAGTGACTCGAACTGGCGGAGAGTTTCCCGCGCTATCGACTAAGTACAGTTCGAAATTTCCAAATCCATGCTTGTTCGTTGTGAAGACAATGTACCGACCAGAAGGATGGTAGAAGGGAGCCCAACTCATCACGTTCATTTTGGTCAGCTGCCGTTGGTCCGTTCCGTCCACGTTCATCGTGAAGATTTCGGCAGTTAGGCCATTTTCAGAAAACCGACGCCAGCAGATACGCTTTCCATCGGGGGAGAAAAAAGGGCCGCCATCGTAACCGGGCGTATTGGTTAGACGCTTCACCTTGCTTCCGTCGGATTTCATGATGTACAGTTCCATCATGTAGGCTGGGTCGGTTTTAAATTTCTTTTGCTGTTCCGGCGTCAACGACTCGGTGTATCCCGTTCGATTGGAAGCGAATGCGATCCACTTGCCATCGGGGGAATAAGACGCTTCGGCATCGTAACCACGTTCGGTGGTCAGCCGAGTGGTCGTCTTGGTGTTACGATCCAATGCGACCAAGTCGTAAGTTCCGTCGTAGTCCCACGAGTATCGACGTGTCTCGCCTGATTCGCGAAAGGCCAATTCGTCAGTTTGTTTTTGTTTGGCGGCTGGATCGTGTTCGGTCGACGCGTAAAGCACCCGGCTTCCGTCAGGGTGCAGCCAAGCGCAGGTCGTTTTTCCAGACCCTGACGAGACAGGGGTGGTTTGACCCGTTTCAAAATTTAGTGTGTAGATTTGATAGAACGGATTGGTGGTCAGTCGTTCGCTTTGAAATACCATTTCCGAACCGTCATGGTTGAAATATCCTTCACCCGATCGCTTGCCCTCAAACGTCAGTTGAACCATGCCAGTGAGCAACTTCGCCTCGGCATCCTCCGCGGTTGGTTCTGATTGCGCCAGCACGGCAGCCGAGCAGATGAAGATTTTCATGCAGACGGTAGCAGTCACTAACGTAAAAAGACGAAGTTGAAACGAGCTGAAGTGTGACATTGGCGGCTGCAGAAAGAATGCGGTAGTGATGAATGAAAGGTCTATCGTGCCGGATTTGAGGCGCAAACCACTGCGTCAAGTTGACACTGGGAGGAAGATACTGCTCGGGGTGTCAAATTTACTTGGTTTGGGCCGTGTTCGTGGAATCAGCAGTCGGATTTTCCCGAGGTTACGTTAAACTCTGGACCGAGACGGTGGCGGTTGCCGATGCTGGTGATTCCCACCTGTTATTGATAGGCGATCAGCACGGTTTTTTCAATGTCTTGCACAGGTTGAATTCCCCAGTGGGAGACCGCAACGACAGACTGCTCGCCGGTCCAATTACATTGCCGAACAAGGATTCTTTGAGATGATCGCGAACAGAAGTTACGACTGCATTGTGATTGGTGGCGGCCCCGGTGGATCGACTGCGGCCGCATTGGTCGCCGAACAGGGGCACTCTGTGTTGTTAATCGAACGCGACAAGGTTCCGCGCGAACACGTGGGAGAGTCTTTAATGCCGGAGGCCTATTGGGTTTTTGAGCGGTTGGGAATTGTTCATGAGCTGGACCGAGTTGGTTTTACACGCAAGCACGGTGTGCAGTTCGTAAACTCAGGGGGCAAGGAATCGAAGCCATTTATTTTTGCCGAACACGAGGAACGTGACAGCAAAGAGAGTTGGCACGTCAAGCGTTCGCTGTTCGACAAGTTGCTCTACGATACCGCCTACAACCGGGGAGCCACCTGCGTCGATCAGACGCGCGTCTTGGACATCACGATAGGTGATAAATCGACTCATCGGGTCACCATTCAAACAGCAGAGGGGAAAGAACAAGAGATCGTTGGTAAAGTGATCATCGATGCTTCTGGACAGTCGGCGATGCTGGCCAATCGACTGGGACTACGGGAGGTTTACCCTGACCTAAAAAAGGCAGCGATCTGGAGTTACTTCGAGGGAGCCCAACGGGCTGGAGCGGGCAAGCCAGAACTCACTACTATTTTGCATACTGAATCGAAGGACGCGTGGTTCTGGTACATCCCAAGTATGGATGGACAAGTCAGCGTCGGTTTGGTTGGCGACAACGACTTCTTGCTGAAGCGCGGATGTTCTCCGCAGGATACGTTCGCCGCGGAAATGAAAAATTGCAAAGGCATTCAACGCCGTTTGCAGGATGCCACACAGATTGGTCGTCCCCAAATTGCCAAAGAGTTTTCGTATACGACCCAAAAACAAGCCGGCGACGGCTGGGTGTTGGTCGGTGACGCTGGTGGTTTCATTGATCCAATCTACTCCTCAGGTGTCTTCTTGGCGCTCAAATCAGGGATGTTGGCCGGCGAAGCAGTCGCCGAAGGGCTTGGCAAAGGCGATGTTTCGGCCAAGCAGCTGGGGAGATGGACTAGAGATTTTGAATCTGGCGTCCAGTGGATTCGCAAGCTCGTCCGCGCATACTACACGAAGGAGTTCAGCGTCGGTGCGTTTATGAAGGAGTATCCCCACCACGCGGGAAACCTTACCGACCTTTTGATCGGCAAAGTATTCGAAGGTAATCCCGGCCGGATCTTTGAGGATCTCGATCCGTATCTCGAGAAAGTTAAATCCGGCGAAATGCAGGCCTCTTAGTCGCAAACGCCCAAAGCATCTTGCGTTTTCGCATATCAGCAAGAGCTTATTTCGTTGGCGTCGGGCCGATTAGATCGACGAAGTTCCCATCTGGATCACGCACGAGAGTAAGTGCCATTTTTGGGTTGGCGGCCAAAGCAATTGGTCCCTTCGCTAACGGCTTAACGCCGGATTTCTTGAGACGATCCATGGCCACGTCAGTGCTTTTGACAACGATGGTGAGATAGCTCAATCCAAGCGACGAGTTAATGAACTCATTGGCAGGTTTCGCACTTCCGCTAATCTTTCGATTGTCCATGCTTGCCTGCTACTAATGCTCGGTTGGCTCAAATGGCAACGATAATTTCTAATTATTCTATCGTCGGCTATCCGGCTAATGCAAAGAGTGGCGATATTTCTCAGTATTTTTTTCTTGCAATTGGTTTCAGCAACTCGCTACGATGGGAAAGGAAAGCCCTTTAGTCCACAGGATGGATACCCATGATAACGTTCGCATGTGACCGCTGCCAGAAAAAGATTGATTCAAAGCAAGAGTTGCGATTTGTCGTTTCAGTCGAAGTCGAAGCCGCGATGGATTTTGACGAAGAAGATCGCCCCGATCACGAATATCTGAATGAACTGCAAGAGTTACTAGAGTCGCTAGATACGGTTGATTGTGCCGAGATCAGTGACAAAGCCTATCAGAAGAAAAGCTATGATCTCTGCGAGCAGTGCTGCCAAGAGTATCTAAAGAATCCGTTGGCGATCGAGCACGCCGCGCCGATGGGATGCAGCAACAATTAAGGATCGCAGCAACAATTAAGGATGCAGCAACAGTTAGGAATCGCAGTTGCGTCGCAGGGTTTATTTACTCAACTCCATCAGTTTCTGTCTGGCGGAAACAAACACGGCAGCGGAGGTTTGAACCGAACTTGGTAGGACCGACTGATAACGTGCAAGGTACCGGTCATCGCCAGATTGGATCAATCGATGCACCCATTTATCGGGAAGTTGACTGGCAACTTTCGGCCGGGACGAAGACTCGCTATCGCGCGAAAATCCAGCTAGAGTGAATCCTTGCACCGCTGTTTCCACCAGTGGCCAGCGGAACGTCGAATGGCTCTGTTTCTTTGGGCGCGTATCCGTTTGCAATGAACGCCAAGTCTGTTTCAGGTTGATTTCCGCTCGAACAAAATCAGTTGCGGCAGAAAGCGATTGTTGATCGCCGTCCAAGTACAGTGGCACGATAAAGGCTTCTGCGACGTCGATAGGCTCGGTGATTGATCCAAAAACCTTGCGTTCTCCCGTCGCCCGACATTCCACCCGTAGTACTCCGCCCCGCCAATCACGCGCGACACGATAGGCAATCACCACATCTCGACCGCCCTCTAAGGTTTCTGTCCGTGATGGATGAAACCGAAAGAACGCGCCCGTTCCACGTTTGATTGTGCCACTAGCGACCAATGTTTGGTGATCGGGGATTTCTTGAAAGCTCTTACGTTGACTTTTTCTGACCGAGAAATCGCCTTTGCCGCTAAGCGCGAGGACTTCAAGCTTTTGACTGTTGGCATTGAGAGAAATTCCACCGCCCGAATCATGCGACTGTTCAACGGCGACCAACCCTTCAATATGTGATGTCGTTTGTGACTTCGGCCCGTAGTCGACGACAGGAAAGATCTTTCTGTTCCACGAGACGTCAAAGCGAAATTCGCTGATGTGCTTGCGATCGGCGGCGCGAATTTCGGAGGTCACCGGCACAATAATTTCGATTGTTTTGTACGACGACACCGGGGCTGAGCCTAGTGCGACGATTTCACGGGCGGAGAGCATTGCAGGGACGTCGAACTCTACCGGCGGGCTCCCAGCAATGACCGATGACACGCTACAACATGTTGATATTGCCAAAAGATTGCAAACAAGAACGAAAACTGGACCGCGCATAGAAAATTTCCTCGCAGCAGCGCGTTACGGAACTCTTTTCATCAATCGCGGAGCTTGTGAAAAACTCCATCATGGAGTCTTGTATTTACCATATCCAAAGCGCATTACGGGTGTGCGCCGGTGGATGGTACGGTCGAAGGAGAAGAAGGTTCGCGAAAAAACGTAGTGCAAGCGTCTCGCTTGCGCATTAGCCGTGGCTAGCGGGACGCTTGCACTACGTTCGTTAGCCGTGGCAAGCGGGACGCTTGCACTACGTATGTTTCCATACGGGCGAGAAACCTAGCCTACTTTGATATCGGTGAAAGAATTTACCGCTTGGTAGCGGTCTGAGTTCTCTACCGGTTTATTCCCGGGACGGATGCTCAGCACCGCCCGCATTCCCGCCTCCGTCGCCGCATCCAGTTCGTCAACAATATCGCTGACGAAGAGGATTTCATCAGCAGGTAAACCGAATGCCTCCGCGATTTGGCGGTAGCTGCCGGCATCCTTTTTGGGCCCGGTCGTCGTATCGTAGTGGCCGCTGAACAGGGGCAGCATATCTCCCGCAACGGAATGCTCGAAAAACAGCTTCTGTGCATGGATGCTTCCCGAGGAATAGATTCTCACGTCTTTTCCGGTCGCTTTCCAAGCTTCAATGGCGGGTCTGACGTCACCGTAAACATGCGCCACCATTTCACCACTGGTGAATCCTTCCTGCCAAACTAAGCCTTGTATCTTTTTCAGGCCCGTGGCTTTGATGTCGTTGTCCATCAACCGCAGCAGGCACTTGACGACGCCCGCGCGGTATAATTCTGGATCATGGCCATCATCAAATTCGGCCAGTAGTAATTCGGGCGCGTTCCAGTCTTTGTCATCTTGCACCAGCATCGAGACTGCGTCTTGCACTGGATCGGAATCCCAGTGTTTCTCCAAGTAGTCGGCGAAATGCTTCCGCGCAAACGGAAACATCACATCGTAGACAAAACTGATGGAGGACGTGGTGCCTTCAATGTCTAATAGGACGCCGCGAATCGAATCTGACATTAGAGTTTCACAGGGCTTTCAGATTCACCATCAGCATCATTTTGCAAGTACGACGGCCCCATGCACATCGGTGCGTAGTTGCCGTGAACGCCTTCTTCGATGTAGTGAGGTGTCCACCCTTCGACGTCCTCGAACAATCGAATGCAGCGAATTGTTTTGTCACTGCAAAGATTGAACCAGTGATAGGTTCCGTTGGGAACGCTGATCAGATCTCCTGATTCGACGGTAATTGAAAACACAGGGTCGGTTTGTGGATTGATATGAAATACGCCGCTGCCTTTAACAGTGAACCGAACTTCATCTTCGGTATGCAGATGCTCTTTGTCGAACTTCTGTAGCATCGCGTCTAGGCCGGGAGTCTCTGGTGTGACGTTGATTACGTCAGTTGTGACAAAACCATGCGCCGCTTTCAAGCGTTCGATCTCCGGTGAGTAAGCCTCGAGGATTTCTTCGTTGGTCGCCTCTGGGCCGATCCGTCCTTCGACATCCCATTGCTCATAGATGATTCCGTAGGGCTTAAGGAAATCTGAAATTTCCTGTGGGTCTTTGATGTCGCGTTTTTCATCGGGAATCAAAACGGAAGCCATGATGGTTCTCTTTTTGCGTGAGAGGGGAAACGAAAACAGTCAGGCGATCCTGACAAAAAATATGTTATCGGAAATTTGCTATTGGGGCACGCACAAATTTCAGGAAAATCTGACGGGATGCTAGGGGACAGGACAGATCAATTGTTGAAGCGAGGTTGCCACTTCAAAAGATTGCATGAGATGCAAAATCGATTTGACCAGTTCTAAAGTAGGCCAAGCTGAATTTTTCGGGCGGTGATTTCGAACAAGAACTCGTAGATTTCGATATGACGCCGAGCAGCAAACACGTCGCGCCCCCAAGTGTAGAGGCCGTGGTTGCGGATCAGGAATCCATGAGTCATCTTTTCAGGAGTGGACTGAAGCATGTGCTTAACTTCCCTCGCCAGCGCATCGATGTCTTGCGTATTTTCAAAGATCGGCAACCAGTGTGTGGTCTGGTGCGTGGTGATCCCTTCGAGGCCTTTGAGCATTTCGTAGCCGGTGAATTCGATTCCACCTTGTCCAAAGAAATGGTCCGAAAGAAGCGTGCCCCAGATACTGTGAGTGTGCAAAATAGCGCTGGACGGGACCAGTTCTTCCGATTTTGAGGGATGGGGCCAGCACGGGTGATCTGCCAGCACCACATGCAGCATTGTTTCAGCGGAAGATTTTGGTTGATCGGGTTCGGTCGGCTGTCCATCGGCGCCGATAACTACAAAATCTTGTCGGGACAAGCGCCCTTTATCCTTGCCGCTGGCAGTCACAATTAGCTCGACCGGATCTGAACCCGTAACGACACTGTAGTTACTGCTAGTGCCGACACTCCAGCCGCGCGAGTGAAACAGCTGACCGCACTCTCGCAATTGATCGATCAAGGCCTGATACTTGGCCAGACGATGCGAATCGGGAAGTGCTGGCTCGGAACTGGCGGGGGCATCGGACGACATAAATTTGGATCTCTTTCGGTTGGTGGGGGCCCTTGGCCACGAAGTCGCAAGACATCTGCAATTTTCGTTTCTTCAATTTAATTTAATCCAGCCGCCTAGGACAGCCATCTGAGTGACCGATGAACGATTTCGATTCAACAAATTCCCCTAAAATTCACTGGATGAGCCACACGGCAATTTTTGCAGCGCTGGTCGCTTTGGCGTTCGTTGCCACTGGGGGAGTGTTTGGAAAGACAATGGTCGAAAAACTGATCACCGAATTGGTGATGCCGTCAGGTTTGGTGTGGTTGATGCTCATCGCGCTGACTTACGGATTGCTCGTTTCGCGCCAGCGTTTCATGGGGACACTGGCCCTCACCTGCCTAGTCATGTTGACAGCGCTGGGAAATCAATACGTGTCCAATGCCCTGATCCAATCATTGGAACAGCCTTTTATTGACCAAGCCCCCGTCGAACCGGGAGACGTTGATACCATTGTCTTATTGGGCGGAGGAACCACCACGAATCTCAAAGGACGCTCTCAATTGGCATTTACGGGAGACCGCGTCGCCGCAGCGGCACGGCTTTATCACGCAGCTGTCGCGGCCGGATCGACCCAGCAGATCGTCTGCACCGGGAAGCAAGTGTATCGTTCTGACCCTGCAGATTTAGATCCAAAGGACGAGACGAAAAACTGTTTGATTGCATTGGGCGTAGCAGAGGCGAACATCTCGACCTTGAATGGCGCCAACACCTACGAAGAAATGCAGTTTTTAAAAGAATGGATCGATCGACAGGCACCGGGCCATCGGGTGGGGATTTTGACAAGCGCCTGGCACTTGCCGCGCGCGATGCGACTCGCTGAGGCACGAGGCATTCTTGCAAAGCCAATCCCCGGCGATTTTCGTTCCGGCTATCAGGCACCTTCGGCTGGGCTGGTGGTGCCGACCGCCGCCAGCTTGTTCACGTCGACCCTTGCCATGAAAGAGTATCTAGCGCGGTTAGTAAAGCGCTGAGCAACTCGGTTCTACTGGGCTTCAGGCTATTTGTCTTTCTTCTTTTTCTTCCCCTTGGGCTTTTTCGGCTTGTCAGAATTGAGCCCGTTTTTCTTTTGTTTTTTCTTCTTCGCTTTGTTCTTGGACCTCTTACCTGATTTGTCCTTAGGCGTTTTCTCTTTCGGCTTGGCTTTTTCCTTCAGTTTCGCTTTTGCCTTTTTGTCTTTCTGAGACTTTGGTTTTGCCTTCGCCTTTTTCTTTTCATCGCGCTTCTTCTGCTTCTGTTTTTCTTTTTCCTTGCGAGAAGGACCTACCTGAGCACCCTCAAACGGAGCAGGACCTCTCGGAGGTCGCTTACGTGTCGGTTTTTCTTCGGAAACGGGTTCTGCTTTAGACGTTTGTTCGGTTTCTTTCTCGGGCGTCGCTTTGGCATCGGCCGCTTTGGCTTGGGCAGGTTTGGCTTGGGCAGGTTTAGACTTGCCCAGCGTGGCTTTGCTCTTCCCGGCGTCCGATTGGTCAGGCTCCGGCGGGCCGCCCGCAGCGCTAAGCGAGCGGATCAGCTTGAACTCCATGATTCGTTTGTCCATATCGACCAGATCGACCTGCACCTCGACCATGTCGCCAAGGCGGAATTGGTTGTCACTGCGGAAACCGGTCAGGCATTTTGATGACTTGTCAAACTGGTAGCGATCTTGCGGCAGTTTCAAGATTGGAATCAGGCCCTCAGCAGGAATTTCAACGCCCTGAGCAAACAAGCCGAACGCTTCAACGCCGGTGACCACCGCAACCAGTTTCTCACCAATGCGTTTCTCCATGAAACCCAGCAGCTTCAACTTCTTCAGCTCACGTTCGGCGTCGGCGGCACGTTTCTCAAGATCGCTACAGTGTTTCCCTGTCGCCGTTAACTTATCGAAATCAGCCTTGGGCCGCTTGCCATCGATCAAGTCTCCCACCATCCGGTGAATCACCAAATCTGGATAACGGCGAATGGGTGATGTGAAATGGCAATACGCTTTGCTGGCCAACGCGAAGTGGCCGGCCTCTTTCGGACTGTAGATCGCCTTCTGCATGGAACGTAGAATCGCGAAGTGAATCGCATGGCTCTCAGGACGCCCCTCGGAAGCTTCGATAACCTTCTTTAGTTCGAAACGGTCCTGCAAAGAGCCGCATTCGATACCAAGCTGCCGGACGAATTTGGTTAGCTCTTTCAATCGGTCTTCGTCCGGCGTCTCATGGATCCGCCGCAGTAGATATAGTTTCTCGTCGACCAAATACTGCGCCACTGCTTCGTTGGCGGCCAGCATGAACTCTTCGATCACTTGATGACTCTCGGTGTTTTCAGCTGAATGAGCACCAGCAACTCTGCCGTCGTCGTCGAGATCGATCACAACTTCCGGAAGAACCAAATTGATTGACCCGTTGTCCATTCGCCGCTTCCGCAGTTTCATCGCCAGCGTGTGCATGTTTCGCACCAGCGAAAACACTTCGGGAGTCAATTCTTTTTTCCATGGATTGTCGTCTTCCA
>CALKXO010000194.1 GCA_938003615.1 uncultured Pirellulaceae bacterium
CTAAGTGCTCGGGCAGGAGTGCCCAAGCTACGGTAAATTCTCATCTGCCAATCGCCTAAAACTGTACAATGAAACTGCGACTCCCATTAGGCGAAGGACACAGTAGCTACCTCGAGCACAACGATTGCCTAATGTTTTCATGGTTTTCTCGCATGGTTGCATTCTGGGTGCCTTCTATGTCTCGCAACAAAGACGTTTATTGGTAAACTGTGGTGCAATTCTAGGTCATCCGCTTGCTCGTCAGCGGTGGTGAAATCAAGTTAAGGAAGAATATTCCTTTGGAAACTTACCGACATCGAAAGCCCTGCAGCAAATGAATTCAAACAAATCATCAACCGAGGAATGCTTGGTAGGTGTGATCATGGGAAGCCGATCTGATTGGCCAACGATGAAACACGCAGCCGACATTCTTTGCGAGTTCAACATTAGCCATGAAGCGGTTGTGGTTTCTGCTCATCGCACTCCGGAATGGATGGTGGAATACGCCAAGAGCGCTGAAGAACGTGGACTGAAAGTCATCATCGCGGGCGCCGGTGGTGCGGCCCACTTGCCTGGCATGGTCGCCTCGTTAACATCACTGCCAGTGCTTGGCGTGCCTGTAAAAAGCCGAGCGTTAAATGGGCTCGATTCATTACTTTCGATTGTTCAAATGCCAGGCGGTGTTCCGGTGGGAACCATGGCCATTGGTGATTCGGGCGCCAAGAACGCCGCTCTGCTCGCCGCACGTATTATTGGCAATGAAGATGCCAAGGTTCGGGCATGTGTTGAGAACTATTCAAGCAGTCAAACCCAAGAAGTTTTGAGCAACAACAAGATATGAGCAAGAACTCAGCAAATGAGAATTTGATTTTACCAGGATCAACCATCGGTATTTTTGGTAGTGGTCAGCTTGGCAAAATGACAGCAATTGCCGCCCAACGAATGGGCTACCACGTCCACGTGTTTTCGCCCGCGCACGACTCTCCGGCCGGACGTGTGGCAAATTTGGAAATTCAAGGCGACTACACGGATCTTGACGCAGTCGAGAAATTTGCCAAGCAAGTCGACGTTGTCACGCTTGAGTTTGAGAATGTTCCCCTTGCGGCCCTTGAGGTCGCGGCTCGCCACACTCGGGTCAATCCGGGAGCTTCAACTCTCTCGAAAACCCAGAATCGAGGATTGGAAAAACAACTTCTTACCGACCTAGCGATTCCTACATGCAAATATTGTGTTGTCAGGTCACTCGAAGAGTTGAAGGCAGCAAGCGCGGACTTGATTCCCGGAATTTTAAAAACGACAACCGATGGCTATGACGGCAAAGGCCAATTCGTTATCCGGAGTGAATCAGATATTGAAGAAGCGTGGAGTTCTCTCCAAACGGAAGAAGCGATTCTGGAAGAACTGATTGATTTTCAATTTGAGTTCTCCGTCATCGGAGCCCGCAATGCTGACGGTCTGTTTGTCGCCTACCCAGCCGTTCGCAACGAGCACAGCAATCAGATCTTGGACGTTTCGTTCTCTCCGTCAGGACTCGACTCGGAGACCAATGCGGCGGCCAACAGAATCGTCGACCAAGTGATGAATGCTTTAGAAACGATCGGCGTTTTGTGCGTTGAGTTTTTCTATGCTAACGGCAAGATACTGGTCAACGAAATGGCGCCTCGGCCTCACAACTCAGGTCACCTCACGATCGAAGCTCACGTAACCAGCCAGTTTGAACAGCAGGTACGCGCCGTTTGCGGCCTCCCGCTTGGATCGACGGCTCAAAACAGCCCTGCAGCGATGGCGAATCTACTGGGTAACGTGTGGGAGGGGGCCGAGCCTAACTGGGCAGGCGCTTTAGCCATCTCGGAAATTAAACTTCACTTGTATGGCAAAGGCGTTCCGGCAGTGAATCGCAAGATGGGCCACTTGACGACACTTGCAGGTTCCGTCGAGGAAGCACGTGAACGCGTGGTGGCGGCTAGAGAACTGTTGAGTTCCCCAGCGGCGGCAGAACTGCGCGAGTCGCATGCAGCGGAACGCGCCTAATAGCCTGAGCCAGAAGCAGAGATTTGCTCGATGGGATGCCAAGTCGTCTTGAGTTCGCAGAACTTCTCTATCAGATATGGCGATTGAGATTCCTCGACATCGTTCCAATCGTGTGCCATACGAATCACGCGTTTAAGGTTCCCCGAAGATTCACGCTCAACGCATGCAAGCTGCTCATCCGTTAGTCCATCAGCCGCAATCGCGTTGACGTCCATATGTGACGCGGCATGGGAGGCCAATTCCTCCGCAGATCCAGTCAAAAGATTGATTACACCGCCAGGAACGTCTGAGGTTTGAAGGACTTCGCAAAACGTTACTGCGGACAATGGTGATTGGTTTGCTGCTAGGACGACACACGTGTTACCTGAGGCCATGATCGGGGCAATCATGGAGATCAAACCGAGCAAAGGTGATTCAGAAGATGCAAATCCGGCAACCACTCCCATTGGTTCTAACACGGAGAAATTGAAATGAGAGGAAGCGACGGGATTGACCGTGCTAAAGACTTGCTGAAATTTGTCGCACCAACCGGCGTAATAAATAAGTCGGTCGATGCTGGCCTGAACTTCATTTTTTGCCGCAGCGGAAGTGAAACCTTGCAGAACCAACTCTTCGACAAACTGGCCCGCGCGGCCCTGAAGCATCTCGGCGATGCGATAAAGAATCTGGCAACGATTGTATGCCGTTCTACCTGCCCATTCTGGCTGGGCTTTTCTTGCGGCAACTACGGCATTGCGTAGATCTTTGCGCGACGCAAGACAAACATTTGCATTGGCAACCGTGTAATAGCGGCCAGATTCTGTCCGAGGAAACTTGCCGCCGATATACATTTTGTACGTCTTGGCAACGTCCAGCGCGCAGGCTGTTTTTGAGGTTCGTTTTTCTTTGGCCATGCGATTGATATTCAGCGGGGATTTATCGTGGAGTGGAGTGGAGTGGAACGCGCAGATCAACTTAGAGAACTACATGTCTAAATATGCGGCAAGGCCTTGCAGTCCACCCTCGCGGCCGAAGCCCGATTCCTTGAATCCGCCAAAAGGGGACGAGGGGTCGAATTGATTGTAAGAGTTCGCCCAAACGACGCCCGCTTTCATCTGTGACGTCATGTTGAAAATCTTCGAGCCCTTGTCTGTCCAGACTCCCGCCGACAAACCATAGGGCGTATTGTTGGCCTTTTTGATAACTTCCGCGACGGTGCGGAACGTCTGCACTGCCAACACTGGGCCAAAAATCTCTTCTTGAGCGATTCTGCTGGACTGGGCGACATCGGTAAACACGCTTGGCCTGCACCAATAACCTTTCTTCGGAAGCTCGCAACCGGCTTGATACAGCTCAGCGCCCTCCTGTTGGCCGATATCAAGGTAGGACTCGATTCGTTTGAGTTGTTGCTGACTATTGATTGCGCCGACGTCCGTGTTCTTATCCAGCGGATCTCCAACCCGTAGCGAACCCATCCGATGCTTGAGTTTTCTCAACACTTCATCCCGCACCGACTCTTGAATAAACAGGCGGCTACCGGCACAACAAACGTGCCCCTGGTTGAAAAAGATACCGTTGATGATTCCTTCAACAGCCTGATCGATCGGAGCGTCTGCAAACACTACGTTCGCTGCTTTTCCACCAAGTTCGAGTGTGCATCGTTTCTTTGAACCGGCGATACTGGTGCGAATCTTTTTGCCTACGGCAGTCGAACCGGTGAAGGCAATCTTATTGACACCCGGATGGTTGACGATCGCCTCGCCAACCGCTCCATGTCCGGTCACCATGTTGACAACGCCTGGCGGTAGACCTGCCTGCTGAATAATTTCAGCCAGCTTTAACGCCGAAACTGACGTCGTTTCGGCGGGTTTCAGAACGACAGTGTTGCCACAGGCAAGCGCCGGTGCGATTTTCCAAGCGGCCATCATAAGCGGGAAGTTCCACGGAATGATTTGCCCCGCAACTCCCAGCGGCCGAATCGTGCGGTTGGGGAATGCGTACTGAAGTTTATCAGCCCAACCGGCGAAGTAGAAAAAGTGCGCCGCCACCAACGGGAGATCGACGTCACGCGATTCTCGAATCGGCTTGCCACCATCTATGGTTTCAATGACCGACAATTCACGGGCTCGTTCTTGAATCAATCGCGCTATCCGATAGAGATATTTCCCGCGTTCGGCAGGACTGGTTTTC
>CALKXO010000195.1 GCA_938003615.1 uncultured Pirellulaceae bacterium
ATCAGCGTACTTTTTCCGCAGCCGTTATTCCCCATGATGGCAACCGATGAACCGGCAGGGATCGTTGCGGACACTCCATTTAGAATTTGCCGATCGGCGTTGTAGCTAAACGTGACGTTGTCGAATTCGACTTCCAATTTACCGGCCGGAATCGGAAGCGGTGTTTTTGCATCGTGAACGGCCGGCGTCTGATCAATCAGTGGGAAGACACGGTCGGCAGCAACCACGCCGCCTTGAATAGTGTTGTAAACATCGGCCATCTTGCGGAGCGGATCTGCCACACCGATCAGAAAAGTGAAGAACAACATCACGCGCCCAAAATCCATCTTGGTAGAACTCATCGTGATTCCGAACAACTCGGTTTGCCCATTGAGAACCAAAAAACCGCCGGCCAGCACGGATAGGCTGATCATGCTCACGCCCAACACTTCATTGTTGATACGCGAAAATGAATTGAACCAAGCAATCTTCATGGCTTTCCGATAGACATCATTGGCGACCGTTTCAAAACGCTGCCGCTCACCATCCTCCATCGTGAAAGCTTTGACGACACGTTGGTAAGTCAGTGCTTGGTAAAGCCTGTCCAGCAATTTAGCCGATTCCTCCATCGCTTTTTTGTTCGCTCGTTTGGTGACTTTGGCCAGCATGATCATCAAATAACCTGCAACAGGGCAGATCAAACACGACAGGATCAACAGCCGCCAGTTAACACAAGCGGCGCCAATCAAACATGCGGCCAGCTTCATCGGTTCCCGAATGGTTTTGCCGAACAACACAGAAATCGCCTGCCCAACGACCGAAGTCTCGCCACGAATTCGGCTGATTAGATCGCCTGTCCCCTTAACCTCCATCTCCGAGGTTTCCATTTGCAGGACGTTTCGGAACACATCATTCTGAAGATCCAATACAGTCCGTTGACCGACGCGCGCGACCAACACCATATTGCCCATCAGGAAAATCCCGCGCAACACGGTACCGATAAACATTAGCCCCATCAGCCATGCGAGCGTCTCAAAGGCAGTCGCCGGCGCCCAGTCCTCGATATAGGGTCGCAAGGCTTCATTCCACCACTGCTTATCCTGCTCAGTATTAAGGTTTGCGGTAAGTTTGTTGAGCGCGTTTAGGTGTTGATCAGGCTCCGCTTGGGCGGTGAGTGCTGCGATTTCCCGTTCTAGCGTCGCGATCGAGGTGAGCGTTTCATGGTCCTGTTTGTCGATCCACTGATGAAGTGTGTCGCCTTTGAGAACAATTTCGACGAAGGGATAGACGGCGCCCAAGTTACCGCCCCAAAGGACAGCCACGAACAGGCAGCAGATAAACGATCCGATCAAGGACCAACGATACTTGAGCGTCATCCATAACGCTCGGTAGAGATTTTTCATGCGTTTTAACTAGCGAGTGAATGCTTCCATGCAATTTCGCAGGCCCTGAGTGATCTGACTGAGTCATCCTCAACCAAGGCGAGATAGGCAAATTCTACGACACAACCTGTGTTTGGACCAAGATCAATGACGGCTTGCTGGCAGCACGGTTCAACGAAGAACGTCACTTTTTCTGTAGTTCTTCAGGTACGTCAGTGGCTGTCGCAAAGAATCAGTGTTTTATTAGTAGGTCCCTCTCTCCGAGGTTGTGAATTTTTGAGACATTGTTTTTGTAAAGATCGATCGCGCCGTTCGTAGTACCGGCTTTAGCCGGAATTTGACATGATATCCCGGTTCGATTCCGCCTACAGGCGGTACTACAAACATCCTTGCGAAAAATTCACAACCTCTCCGAGAGGGATACGCTTCGCGGAGAGAAGCGGCTACTGATAGGCTTTTGCTCACAGCTATCGTCGTAGATCTGGCCGCTCGTTCCGCAGTCGCAGTTTCACAGGAGCAATCGCAAGTGGCTTAAGCGAAACAAATGTTTGCTCCCGTTTGACAGCGGCAACCTCCGCTAGTTCGGCAGAATCGACCAGTTTCACTGTCATGCGTCCCACATACTTCAGGAAACTGTCGGCGCCGTTGTAAGCCTGAACTTTTTCGTCCCAGTGCACAATTTTCTGTACGGGAAGCCCCTTCGCGATGTCCCAGACTACGTAGCCGTTGATCATCTTCTGTAGGATCTTGGACCGAACAGAGTGGCTCTTGATGGGCGTTAACACCTCAGTTCGGAACGAGATATAGGCTTTCCCACCTTTAACTTTTAGAAACTCGTAACATCGACGCGCTTTGAGATTCACATTTGCACCGTGCTCATTAGAGGACTGAAAATGCATCGGCACGTTCCAGCGATGACCAATCGCGATCGGTTCAGACGGCAGCGGAATCGTCACATCGCCGGTCGAAAAATCTGTCGAAACGTACTCCGACTGGCGATCGAGGACCTCACCGTCGGGCTCGATCGTGATGCGTGAGCGTTGTTCTCCCAGCGTTTCTGCGATCGCGGCGTACTCGTCAGGCGCCTTTACCGTGGTGCGACTATCGTACGTCGCGGGCTCCTCTTCACCAACTTTTTTCCACGATTTGATCGCTTCAATGGAGTTGGTGAACACCATTTGGCCATTGCTTTTGTTGACGTCGGTCACTTTCCAAGTACTCAGCGTCTCGACGCGCGCCGAAGCCTCTTCGGTTGTGCCGCTGATCTGAGTTTTCGTGGTCGTGACGTGCTCCACTTTCCAAGAAAGCGTTTGCCCCTGTTCAAGGCGATACCGCAAATCGTAAGTGGCACGCGCCCCGAGCGCATCGGCGATCCGATCGGTAGCCGCATTGGCTCGAGCGTTAAAATCATCTGCAGACGCAGCAGCGCCAGAATCTTGCGCAGATGCAACCGCAGCAACCGCTACTGTGGAAACTAAGGCAGCAACCAATAGAACAACCGCAGACCAACCCGTACGATAGGGATTTTGGTTACTTGAGTGAGCAGATCGGATCATCACGTTTTCGCTTCCTTACGAATATAGTGAAAATGGAAACTTGCCAGCAATAAGTAGAGGGCCGATTCCTGTCAGCCATCATCCTATTTTTTAAACTCGCCGCCCCAGCCAAGTTTCTCCCGGAGCGTGCGGTAGTAATTATTGCCTGTAACCTCGATCAATTGAAAGACCGATTTATCACGAACGACCCGCACTCGGTCAGTCGACTCCAGTTTTGTGATGGTTTGTCCATCCAAAACCACCGAAGTTGAGGCATTTGGACGCGTCACCACAAATTCGTAGACCCGATCCGCGGTATCAACCACAGGGCGCACGGTCAGCGTATGGGGACTGATTGGTGATATCACAAATGCTTGCAGATCTTTTCTCAAAATTGGACCGCCTGCCGAGAGGTTGTGAGCGGTCGAGCCTACCGGGGTGCTAATGATCAAACCGTCGCAGCTGTACGAGGTAGCCATTTGCCCATCGACGTAGAGGTCGATTAGTTGAATATCAAACGGCGGCCCACCTAGGATGGCGACCTCATTGAGTCCAACGTTTTCGGTGATTTTCTTTTCACCGCGGAACACCTGCACGTTCAACATCAAGTGATCGATATACTTGTACTCATTTTTTGCGATCGCTTTAAGCGCTGCCCCGAGTGCTTCCGGTCGAATATCGGCCAGAAACCCGAGCTTACCAAGGTTCACGCCTAGAACGGGAACTTGGCTGTTTCCAAAACATTTGGCAGCGCGAAGGATCGAACCGTCGCCGCCGAGCACAATGACGAAATCAGTATCTGCCGCCGGTACCGCGTCTGAGAAATCTGAATCCTCGCCGACGATATCAACGTGTTGTTCAATTACCGGACGCAGTTTCGCAATCTCGTCGGCCAGATGCGGACGATGATCGACGGAGCTAAGCACAAACACGCGCGGTCGGATTTTTGAGTCAAATTTTGTGATAGCGCTAGACATAGGCTGATTCTAACCCGTATTCACTTTCATGGCACGGTGTAAATCAGTGAACAACGGACATGGCCGAAAACTCACCGGTCGCAGTCGAGTGCGAGATTTGCGTGTCGGCGACGGAACCATGCGTGGACGCGCAAACGCTTTGCACATAAGCCTCCAATTCAGAAGACTTGCCTTCGACGATCATTTCGACGCTTCGGTTCTCAAGATTTTTCACCCACCCGGTCACTTCATGGTGACGTGATTGCTGAACGCACGTGTAACGAAAGCCGACACCTTGTACTCGACCTGAGAAATAGACGTGCCAACGAACGTACATTGATAGACTCCGCATGAGCAGAAAAAAAGTCAACTTAGAATAAGAAGCTTCTTCCCCTCTTGCAACTCGCTGACATCAGCCTGCTTGGACAAATCGCATTGCTAGGCCTCGATTCTCGCGGTCTCGCCAAACGAATGACCTATTGAATCAAGTTCAAGATCGGCCTTATTACGATAACATTCGATAAATACACCAGCTAGACCTTTATAATTAGGCTTCTTCACCTGATGCTTGTAGCGAGTAACTTCGTCGACTTTCTCGCCACTTAGATGTTTCAACCACGTTTCAATACTCCACCGAGGAAGCCAATAGGCTATCCTTTCGTTTGGTTTGCGATCCCCCGTTCCATCTTCGTTTAATGCGTTAGAAAGTTGTCTTTCTCTTTCCAAAATCTCGAGTTCGTCAACATCCGTGCCGGCAAGGACAGCCAACTGTTGATCAGCCTTTACACGAAGAGCCTTGACCTCCCTAACCAGTCGCGAGCTGACCCAGTTCTTTCCAGATCCCTCACCTGATGGTGCACACTCAACTCGAATCTCTCGTCTGTGGTATCCGAGGAGCAACAAGCTCTCCCGAACGAATCTTTCGAGCATTCGATCTTCAACCACAATAGCAATGCGTATCCCCATCTTTCTATTTGACATTCGCTATTCCCAGCCTCGCGCAACAATTTCGGAAGGTTTCAGCACGTCTATATCTTCCCACTCAAAACTTTTTGTTCGCACAGGGCCGCCCTCATCACGATAGAACTGAACGCCATGGTCTGCTGCGAGATAGTCAATTAGTTCTGGATTATGCGACACCACCCAAAGCTGACTATCGTTATCTTCGACCGCATCTTTCGCATTGACAAGCCAAGGCTGTATTTCTCGCAACGCAACAAAGTTGTCCGGCTCATCAATGCAAACTGTGCGGTTCTCTTTCAGCATGGCGTGTTCAATGGCGTACAACGCAACGAGTTGACACTGTCCATCAGAAAGATCATCAAGAGGCAACCAAAACCCTTTACCATTGTCAGAGAACTCAAATTGAAACTGTAGTGACCTAGATTTCTGACTAGTCTTTTTATGTTTAAAAGTCTTCATTCCAGCCAGCACTTCTTTCAGTGAGTCACGAATGTCAGCCATTGCATCGAGATCTTCCTGGAACAGGTGGCGAAGCCAAGACGAAATATTACGTAGTTGATAGTCTGGCGTCTCAATTTCAGCGTCACTTTCTGCAGACATACCAAGTGGGTCAGGTGAGAATACAAAGGTTGCAGCGAGACGATCACGAAACCACGTCAGCTTCTGATTCTCAGATCGTTCAGGTACCGTTGCAATAAACGACTTATTCCAGTCCCAACCAAGAGTTGGCCCCTCGGAACCGTCATCACGGAAAAGATGTGCGTCGGTTCCATCAAATTTGTAAAGGAGTAGGTTGTCGCACCTAAGTTCTTCCAGAAGGATTCGGTTTTTCTCACCCTTCTTTTCCTGTTCAAGCTGAAGTTGGTAGAGAAAGTCGCCATGACAACTCTTGAATCCAATCTCAAATCGCTGCTCTCGCCTAGTTTCCCACTGACATAACTCGTGACCGGGAAAAACATCGAGAGAACTATCCCCATCGACAGCAAGAGCCTTCAGCTTTCGAACAATAGTGAAGAGCGAACTCTTGCCTGAACCATTGTCACCAAGAATCAACTCAATTGGCGAAGGCTCGTATTTGAAGTTTATGAAGCATTTGTAGTTATCAATGTATATGTGATTGATCATTCACGTTCATTCGGTTTTCTAGAATTGAGTTCAGGTTTCAGGGCAATTGTTTCACAAATGGATACAAGACGAAACCTCGTATTCCAAAAGTAGTGGGATTCGCGAAAAACCTTGTTCGGACAAGGATTTTTGGCGAAATCCGCCACGCTCAACGGGCGATGTCAGTAAAGAAGAAATTTCACCTAACCTATTTTCGCAGCTCCCGAGTGATCTTGCCGAAAGCTTCACGCATCTTTGCGTTCTCGAAGGGTCGTAAATCCGGCACGGTCAAATTCGCAATCGAATCAAAGGCTCGGCGACTGGTCGACAACAGGTTCGCCAGATCTTTCGACAGCGAGACCGTCTTGTAAGTGTTTGCCGCGGTTAAGATGTTCTTGCGGCATTCTAGGTTGGCCATCATCATCTCATGCTTCTGCTGAGACAAAACTTGTTTGTACAACTGTGTCGCTTCGAAAGCGGTCTGGTTACTGTAGATATTGTTCTCCAGCACCTGCGCGTTGCCTCCCGCCTCGATCGCTTTTTCGGCATGGGCGATGTTTTTTTGAGCCGCATCGGCGAACTCATCCAATTTTGGATAGTAAACCACGTCCACGTTTTCGACGAATTTGTTCTGTAGGCGATCGATCGTCTTGAGCAACATCAAATATACGCCATAGTATTTTTTGGCCGCTTCAAGATCCTCGCCTGTCTTTTCGGTCAACTGCTCCAATTCCAACGCAAACGCTTTCGCGTTATCGAAGATGATGGACACACGCACAAATTCATCTCCGGTAATGGACTCCAACAGTAGATCAATTTTCTCCTCATCCAAATCCATGCCGATACGTTTCAGCTCCGACACCAGAGCGGCCTTTTCATCGGCAATACTCAGTTCCAAACCCTCAATGCCCGACTTGGCCGATTCAATCTTCTTTTGATAGCCGGTTTTGGTCACCGTCAGCGGATTATAAGTTTTGTCAGGTGCCGAAATCTTTTTGCGTTGATAGAGCGTAATATTCTTGCGATGGGATGCCATCTTACTTCGCAAGTCGGCGATCCGAATCCGTCGGTCTGAAATACTCGAAAGTCCCAACGCTTCTGCGGCGGTATCGAGATACGACTCAATCTTCCGCTCTTGCGATTGTTTGGTCGCGCTCAGAAAATCGTAAAATGCAAGATCTTGTTCGGCAGGCAGTTTCTCTTTGTCATCAAACATCTCCAACGCCGAATCAAGTGCTCCGTGCGCCTCTTCGAAGAATCGATCCGTCTCAGCTTTGCGTTGAGCCGCCAATTCTTCGGTCTGAGCGTGAGCGTTGTTTGGCATTGAGCCGACGAAACCAACCATGACCAGCCATAAGACGCTGGACGTGATTGCCTTGTGGACAACGTCCGCGCAATTCACCGATCTCGTTTCAGCAGTATTCATAATAACGTTTCCTAACCTGTGACGAAAAAGGCTCGAAATCAAATGCAGCTTTCTAAGTATAGCTTTTTTCAAGACAGACTCGTCAACTATACAGTGCTATTCGACGCACATGCGAAAACATTGCCACTTTTTCCGACAGATTAACTTACAAAAATAAGGTCAACGGGTATTACACGCACCTCCCCAGTAATACCAATCCCATAGCCCCCTCTGAAAACCAAAACTCCAGTTTGGCCCAGCAAAGCTTTTCCATCACGATGTTTCAAAACAGATCTAGAAGCAAACCTCAAACGAGAATTTAGGAATCGCATCGAGAAAGCTTCTTCTTAGGCGAGCTTATCGCCGTTTGACAATAAGGTTCGTATGGAGGAGTCTCCCAATTCAGCAGCAATTTCTGCAATTGGGATCGCTTCAATCGGCGTTTTTCAAAAATCGTCTTTAACGCATTCAACACTCCCGCTCTATTGCTTTTGAGAAGTGAATAATTTAGGTTCAGAATCTTGTTGATCTGATCATTTAACTGAGTATCGCTTGATTCGATCGTTCCATCACGCAGGTATTTAAGACGAGATTCCATGTTGGAGTGCGCGTCTGCTGGATTAATGCAGAAGTCTTCGTTTTTCTTTTTTGTGTCACAATGGTGAGTGCTGGGAGCTGTCTTTTTGCCGTATTCTTCTCCCCCCGTGCA
>CALKXO010000196.1 GCA_938003615.1 uncultured Pirellulaceae bacterium
CCGTGAATAACAGGGCCAGTTGACATAACCTTAGTCCGGGGAGCTTCAGGACCACTTTCGATCCTCGCAGCCCCAATCTCACACTTGATCCACATTTTGAAAATGAATATGCGAAACAAACCCTTTGTCGGTGCCGCCACCCTCGGAAGAACGCTCGCCTCTCACGTCGCGCTTTTCGCATTTTGCTTAGCGTTAATTGGTTCGCAGATTTGTCATGCTGACCAACCGTTGTCATCAAGTGCGACCGTCAATCTGCAGGCAGCGGTTGCCAAGATGAACAAATGGTTGCGGGGCAGTGCCAATGAAGCTGGCTGGCGAAAGTATTTGCATCTGAACCAGTTAGACGCCGAAACTGCGTTGGGCGAGTATGCACAAGCCGCGACACTTCAACGGGTGCTTGATCGATTTTCGGGCGACGTCAAAGGGTTGGACGCACCAGAATTCAACGACGTGCGAATCGCGCTTGCGCAACAGGTCGCGCTGCTGTCGGAAAACCATTCCATCGATCTAAATTGGGCAGTTAAAGAGGCGATTGCGAAATACCGTCGTGTCTCGATTAGTGATTTAGAAGCGGCGCGTAGTTTGGCCGCTTATGAGTTGCGACTGCTAAAGAAGCGCTATCGCAAGACCATGGATAGTCGCCCACGATCGGAGTTGTTCTATGAATTAAAATTGGATGAGCAAATTGAATATCTCGATGGGTTGGAGTTTGAGCTTCCCCCAGAGATCTCGGCCGGCAAAACACGATCGATGATTCGCGACGAGCAACGGAAATTGAAAGCGATCGAAGAAAAGATCGACGCCATGCCACTGGAAGATGAAGATGAAGATGAATACGACGACGAAGATGACACCACAGAAACAAGCATAGACAAAGCCGATCCCGATGAGAGTGATGACAACAGTATTCTATTGCCTCCCGTGCTTTCACCTCCCGGACCGGATGACGGAAAAGACACTCTGAAAGATCTTGAGAAACAGGCGTCGGTTATTGAGCAACGGATCGACGAACTGAAACAGATGTACCGCGATCTGAAGGCGGCTGATGCCGACAGAGTTGCCAAGCGCACCGGTGTACTCAATCAACTCGCAGACTTCAACGCTCGCTATGACAAGGTCGCAGAAGATCATTCCGACCCGTGGTTTGTTTCGACGGCACTGGCGGCCGAGCGTTTCAATTTCCTGTACTTCTATGCGACAGACGACAACCTGCAAGAAGAATTCCTCGAACGGATTGGTGATCTGGCCACGCTTCTGGAGGAATCCCCGGATCTATCCAACCGGAAAGCACACGGAGAAGCGGGTAAATTGCTGCAGTGGCTAGAGAGCGCCGGGCAGGTTCCGCAATTGGTCGCGGCGATTCGCAGCCAGCATTCGCAACCCAATCTTTATGCTTCATTTTCCGCCGGAATGATCAACGCGCTGGTGTCCGAGAACTCGTCGAGTTTGAATCAACGGCAGCGTGTCAAGGAAGTCTTTTTCGGTCGGATTGTAAGAGGCACCGCTCAGATTAATGGCGATGTTTCAGTGACATTGAATCCAGACCCGCATCAGATCAATTTGGCGATCCGTTTACTTGGATCAATTACATCCCAAACCTACAGCCGCGAGCGGAAATGGTGTATCAACGCGTCAGCCGCTGGTTCGTTTCATGGGCACCGTCAGTTTTTTGGGAGCCGTCGGGGGGTGGATGCGTCTGACGTTGAAAGCGATGCGAGTGTGTCGAGCAGCTACGGCGGAATTTCCTCGAATCTGAATCTTGTGAAACGAAAAGCAGCCGAAACATTTCAGCAGCAGAAGCCACGCAACGATGCCGAGTCAACTCGACGAATCAAGGGGCAGGTCACTGACGGGTTTATCGAACGCACGGATGAAGCATTGGAGATTGCACAGGATGGCGTCGCCCAGCTGGGTGATCGTTTGGAAGAGTTCGCGCGATTCGTTCCGCCATTGTTCGTGCGGACGCTACACGACCGAATCGAATTGGTGGCTCGTAAAGCCAATCAGGGATCTCTGGCGTCTCCGTCTGCTCCAGCCAACTATGGCCGGCAGGACGAAATTTCGGCCACGATTCATGAGACCATGCTGACCAACTATCTTGATCCCGTGTTTGCCGGCAAGACGTTCACCAACGAAGAGTTGCGGACGGAAGCTCAAAATCGATTCGGCGTGGATCTCCCCGAGCCGAAAGCTGAAAAAGAAGACAAAGAGGAACCGCAGGACTTCAGCATTACGTTCGATCGCGTACGCCCAGTCCAGCTGGAGTTTAAAGACAATCAATTGGCCGTGATCGTTACCGGTCGCCGGTTTGCACAAGAGGCACGCTCGATCAGGGCGGGTCTTAGATTCCGATTGACGTTTCGCATCGTAAGCAAGGATGGAGCGCTGAAATTGATCCGAGTAGGCGATACGGTGATTGAGTACACAAACCCTGAAAAGAAGGATGCGAAACTGGTTGCGTTCCGCTCGTTCCTCGAAAAACGACTTAACGAGACGACTGAGGTTGACGATGAAGTCGAACTTCCGGCAAATCTAATTCCAGATTCGCTTGTAGATGGCCGCCCGATGGCTAAAAGCCTGATTCTCAATACGCTACGAATGGATGAAGGCTGGCTGTACTTGGGCTGGAACAGGTCCTATGGGTACGGCAGTGATCTGGCAGCAATCTGGGACGAAGGCACTCTGGCCTCGCCTGTCATGCCGGTAGATCTGGAACAACCAACGAGCCCATCGGCTGACGAGCCTCCTATGCCTGCCATCGTCGCTTGGGAGGACGATGCGATGCCAGCGTCCTCGATTGCAGAGACGGTACCGTACGAGACGAAAGGGGTCATTCTTAGCGGCGCAGACGGTTCAATTTCACCGGGGCAGATGATCAAGGGCGAGATCGTCCACGAAGTATTTGTGGACGGAATAGTTTCAGAGGTTCCAGTGGTTGCTCCACGAGTTGCACCACGGTAACCCTGCAACCAGCGCGCACGAAAAAAGGCAGCTCAGTCCAATGGCGACCGAGCTGCCTTCTTTTATTTGGAACCTAACACTTACGTGCTAAGCAATGCTTAGTTGCATCCGCAAGCAGGAGCAGGAGCAGCACATCCACAGCTTGAAGCTGCTTTAGCTGCACATCCGCAACCGCCGTTGCCACCGAACAAGCCGCGAAGCTTAGCGATCAGTGTTCGCAGAGGACCGTTTCCGCCAGCTGCACCGCAGCCACCGTTTCCGCGTCCGCCGAGAAGACCACCGTTTCCGAGGCCACCAGCAGAAGCACCACCGAAGCCAGCGGCTCCAGCATCAACGTATCCACCGTCGAAAGACATTCCGCCGTCAACCATTCCGCCTTCAGAGATGACCTCGCCACCACCGCAAGTTGGAGCAGCGTTTACAGTCACAGGAACTTGCTCTGTAATTGTGCGTGGAACGCAAACGTTTACAGTGTAAGGAACCTGAGAAGTAACTTGACGTGCACGACGCTCAGTTCGCATTTCAGTTACCTGGCGTGTTACCTGGTAAGGAACCTGACGAGAGCGAGTCTGAGAAGTCATTGTTGTAACCTGGTAAGGTACTTGACGTGACTTAGTTTCAGAAACCATTCGTGTAACAGTACGAGGAACTTGACGTGTGCGAGTTTCGCAAGTCATTGTTGTAACCGTACGTGGAACTTGACGGGTGCGAGTTTCGCTAACCATCTTTGTTACTGTGTAAGGAACAGTACGAGTCTTAGTTTCGCAAACCATTCGTGTTGAAGTAACAGGAACTTGGCGAGTCTTAGTTTCGCAAACCATACGTGTTGTGGTTGTAGGAACTTGCTTCGATCGTGTTTCACGAACGTTGCGTGTTACTGTGTAGTTTTCAACGCGAGTCTTAGGCTCGCAAACCATACGTGTAACGTTGTAGTTAACAACCTTTGTTTGTGGCTCACAAACGAACTTAGTTTCTGTGTAAGGGACTTGCTTCGTGCGAGTTTCGCAAACGTTACGAGTTACAGTGTAAGGAACCTGACGAGAGCGAGTCTCGCAGCGGTAGCTAGTTACTTGGTAAGGAACTTGCTTGCAAACTTTTTCGCAGCGAGTCTTGTTAACAGTAACTTGCTTGGTCTCACAAGAAGGAACCCAAACTTTTTTGCATACAGTGCGATCAGGTGACTTGCATGTAACAGTCTGGCACTTTGGTGGGCAGATTGTGCGGCAACCAGTTTGAGGGTTCACGGAAGAACCTCCACCAGTGCGAATCTGACGAGTGTAAGACTTGCCAGGAATAACTTCCTGCTGTGTTACGTAGCTTCCGCCTTGAACTTGTACGTTCTTGACTTCTGTGTAAGGAACCTGAACAGTGCTAGTGACTGTGCGGTACTTAGTAGTAGTGACAGGAACTTTAACTGTGTAGTTTTCAGTTCGCGTACGTGTCTCTGTGACAGGTCGGCTTACTTTGTAACTTACAGTTCGAGACTTGTTAACAGTTACAGCGCGACGAACGTGAGTTGTAACGGTACGAGACTTAGTCTCAGTTACAGGACGCTGTACGGTGTAGTTAACGGTACGCTGGCGAGTCTCAGTAACAGGCTTACATACTGTGTAGTTTACAGTCTTGTAAGTTGTCTCTGTGACAGGTCGGCTTACTTTGTAGCTCTCAGTCTTCATGACAGTTGTTGTCACTGGACGCTGAACCTGGTAAGACTCAGTGCGAGTACGAGTTTCAGTAACAGGCTTCTGAACTGTGTAGTTCTGAGTGTCCATTACAGTAGTAGTTTTTGGAACCTGAACTTTGTAAGTCTGAGTGTCCATCACAGTCTCAGTTACCGGCCGCTGAACTGTGTAGTTCTCTGTACGGTAAGCGGTAGATGTTGATGGAACCTGAACTGTGTAGTTCTCTGTTCGCATTTTTGTTTCACAAACGTTGCGTGTTACAGGAACCTGAACGTTATCATAAACAGTGTTTGTGACAGTTCGGTACTTAGTAACTTGCTGTTGTTCGTTGACAACTCGAGATACAGTCTTCATGACTGTGTAGCTACATCCACATCCAGATGCAGGGGCAGCAGTGGCAACAGCGTCGTAGCTTGCGCCACCACAACATTGACCAAAGCTGAAGCTGGCCGACATTACTGCTGCAGCGAAAGCCGCAGAGGTCAGCAGACTTCTTACCAATTTCATCGTAACTTCTCCAAAAATTCTGACGTTTCAAACGTTGTAGGCGGCATCTGGTCTGACGAAACCATTCGCCATGCCAACCATTCACAAAAGGAATCCGTTCTCCCTTGGTATGGCGACCTCACAAACGGTCACCAATTGAGCGGCAGAAGGACGACCAAGCACAATCCCGTACACTTGGCTGGAAGGGTCCCCCGGACAATGTCTGATTCGGCAGTCTGGGAAGTCAAGGTGAATGACGTAGCTGGCTTTGCATAATAAAGATAAAAACCATAGGTAGTCTGTAAGGGTTATTTCGGTCACAGGCACTTTGCCGAAACACCAAACCAGCGAAGATATGCATATGGGAGTTTGCGGGATACAAAAGAGTTTCAGTTCCACCTAGGCAAAACGGTCATATCTTTCGGTTTTGCCAAGCATTGTCGGCAGTTACAGGACCGCAGATCAGGAAAGATCCTCCGGTACTCTATTTCGCTACTGCAGAATCAAGCTTGGACAGCCTGCCTGCGACTAGTGAGATCCCTCAGCCTGTGATCCCCAAGCCAGAAAATCACTTGGTTTCGTTAGGCACTGCCAGAGTTGCTAGTTGCCGCCAGTTTTGTCCAAGAGGAGGCCTTTCCTAGCCTTTGCTAGTATCCGGCCACTCAATTCAAGCGGTTCAATGCCCTAATCTAACTCTGGAGTGGCGGAAAATCGGTCGGGTGTAAGAAAACCCGTGGCATAGTAAAATGGGAGAGGCTAGATTTATTCCTTTACTCCACGGAGCGATCCGGCAGATCAGCTTTGCGCGCGATTCTATTTTGCGTTTCCTAGCTAGGTCGCTGTTTCCCAGCTAGGTCGCAATTAGAGCGTTTTTTACTATCAGTCACTTTCTCGGCAGCACGTTGAGTATCGAAGATTCCATTATAGAAGACGGTTCGGGGCGCGAGCCACTTGTCCCTAAGGCGGTTGTGTCGCGTCTGAGTCTGTATTTGCGCGAGCTCCAGCATCTAAGTCGCAGTGAGCAAAAGACAATTAGTTCTAGCAAACTAGGCCGTGCTCTTGGATTTACAGCGGCTCAAGTAAGGAAAGATTTTGCCTATTTTGGTCAGTTTGGCTATCCGGGCATTGGCTATCGTTGTGATGAATTGATTGAACAGATCAAAAAGATTTTGGGCACAAACAAAACTTGGCCTGTTGTGCTTGTCGGCTGCGGGAACATGGGCCAGGCGTTGCTTGGCTACCGTGGTTTCGCCAAACAGGGATTCGACGTTGTTGCAGTGGTCGACGTCGACAAAGGCGTGCTGGGAAAAACATATCAGGGACTCGTGGTAGATCACATCGATTTGCTTCCTGAAATCGTGAAACGTCATTCTTTAAGAGTAGCCATTCTGGCGGTGCCGGCGACCGCCGCTGCGGATGCGGCCGATCAGATTTTGAAATCGGGCATTACTGGGATCCTCAACTTTGCTCCCGTGACACTCAACGTCCCCAAGAATGTCAGCTTGATTGAGGTGGACTTGGCGATGGAGCTAGAGCAGCTGGCCTTTTCCGTTTTCCAGAAAAACCAGGGCCAGTAATTTGGCGAGCGTTAAATTAGTCGGCAGTTGTGGACAGAAGTCGGCTATTTTTTCCTGCCGCAACGACTCTTCCGCAACTCATTCGCGCTTTGGACGACGCCAGACGTTTCGACCGAGGCTTCCGCCTTTCAGGAAGGGGCGCGCTGCCCCCGATAAGGCCGCATTATTGGGGCTTCCGGTACTATCGATCCCAATTTTATCCAATCATCATTTTTTTTCTTAAACCCCTATTCAGGCCGGTCCGGGTTTTTGTTAAAACCTGTCTCATCAGACGAAGTGCCCGATAGTGTAATGGTAGCACCCCGGTTTTTGGTACCGTTAGTCTAGGTTCGAATCCTAGTCGGGTAACTTTTCTGTATCTCTGGCTTTCGCCCTCTGCGGAAGCAATTTCCAGTCTTCTTTGGTCTCCAAAGTTTATTCTTCATTGTTAGCCGAGTGTCTGGTGCTCCGTTAAATCAAGGAATTGCCCGCTGTTGTCTTTTCAATCAGTGCGACTCTCTTTCTTCAAGACCGAGTTGAAAGCTTGACCTTTTCCCCCGCCCTGCAACTATTGCTGAATCACTGGTGGCAGAAGGGATCTAAGCCAACAGGGAGGTGAGCCAACACGATCCTCTCGAAAGTCGGCACTATTTCTGAAAATTTGGCGGAGTGACATTCGGCAAGGTTTTCCTGTTCGGAGCAATCGCGCCTTAAGCCCCGGGGATTGGCTACTATTTTGACAAAATCTGTTCAAGTTCCACATTTTGAAGTGAAGTTCTCGTATTGTGAATCGTTCGCTAAACTGTGGCGTAACGAATTTATGCAGCTGATCCGACTGGCAACGTATTGCGGAGCCAGCTCAACCGCTAAAACAGGCTGCGAAATTTAACACAGCAGCTTATCTGAAAAACCTCTCCTATCGGAGTAAGTCTGATGCAATCCAAACTGATCTTCTCGAGTTTTGTAGCCACCCTCGTTGGACTCGTTCCAACGGTGGACGCACAGAATTATCACCAAGGCGTTCTTGTTCCACAGGCGCTCCCAGTACAGCCAATTCAGACGCAAGCCCAAGGCTACCTGCCGCACAACCGTGAGAGCGTGCCGGGGAATTCGTTTCCAATCCAAAATCAGCCTCACGCGGCGCAATACGGCGGCACCTATCCAAGCAATGGCGTCCAATCCTTGACCCTAGGCCAGTCGACGGACGTGCGTATTCCATGGTCGCAAAGGTTGCTAGATTCGGTGACGACTAAGCATGATTTTGGAGCCGTCCCTGCTCAATCAAAACAGGAACACACTTTCGAATTCGTCAACACCACCGACGACATGTTGAATTTGTTTCACGTCAAAGCCTCGTGCGGGTGCACCAAGCCCACGATCCTGACGCCGACTGTGGCTCCAGGAGAAACGGCCAAAGTTCTAGCCCAGTTCCAGACTCGCACGTTTCGAGGTGTGAAAAGTGCGACGGTGACGGTCAAAATTGATCGCATCGGTCAGTACACACAACGTGGCGAAGTTCAGTTTTCTGTTAAGGGCAAGATCCGCAAGGATGTTGTGATGACTCCTGGGGAAGTCAACTTCGCGGCGATAGGCGCTTCTCAAACGGCTCAACAGATTGTCAAAATGAAGTATGCTGGCAGCCCGCTCTGGCAGATCCTCAAAGTGAAATCGACCAATCCCCACTTGGATGTCGAGGCTCGTGAGATATCGCGGGAGCAGACCGGACGAGTGGCGTACGAATTGGTCATTAAAGTGAAAGATTCGATGCCAACCGGATCGTTTGAGGAAGCACTGACCGTTTTTACGAACGACAAAAACACACCGCGCATGCCAATCACCGTCAGTGGCCGCGTGAAACCGACGCTAGAGGCCTCCCCGATTCAGCTAGGCATTGTCAAACAGGGAACGAAAGTCGAAAAGCGATTCGTGGTCCGAGGCGAGAGCCCATTCGCGATTAAGGAAATTCGCGTTGGCAACAGTAAAATTAAATTCGCGCCAGGCCAAGGAGAAAAGTCGCTGCATGTGGTGCCTTACACGTTAGATACCGCGTCCACCGATAACATTCGGGAAAAAGTGACGATCATCACCAGCGATCCGAGCGCCCCACAAAAAGTCGTTGATTTCAATGTCCGCATCGTTCCCAACGTGGTTGCGGACAACAACTAGCTCGGCCTACTTTGCAATCTAATTAGCGCCGAACGCGTAGAGAGCTTTTGCGGTACGGATGTAGACTCGGCCGTCAGCGATTGCGGGTGAGGCAACAGACGGTTCGTTCAACGGGCGTTCAGAGATCAACTCGAGGTCTTCATCCGCTTTGAAGACCGAGACTTTCCCGTCGCGTCCCAGCACGACCAACTTCCCATCGACGACCACGGGTGTGCTTCGATGCCGGTCTGCGAGCAATCGTTTCTTGGTCAAAAGCTCGCCGCTGGTTGCATCGAGCACCCTCATGACGCCATTTTCGCTTGCCAGAAAAACACGGCCCTTGTAGACCACCGGCGACGCGACATCGGGAGTCCCGCGGTCGAGTCTCCAAACGCGATTGGGTTCCTTGGTCCCCTGAATCTGATATCCAATCACGGCTCCTTTCTTTGCCGTCGGCACAACCATCAGTCCCTTGCGTGCTACCGGCGAGGCCACCAATCTCAATGTCCGGTTGTAGTTCTCCCCTTTGGGATTGATGCCAGCCAATCTCCAAAGCTCCCTGCCGTCGCCAATCGCATGTCCGGTGGTATAGTCGGCCGCATGAACAACGAGAACCGCTGAATCGCCTTGGCCAACCACAATGGGAGATGAATAGCTGTGCTTGTTTTCAAATACCGCGTCCGTTTTTCGGACGACCTGCCACATCTCGTCGCCACTGGCGGCATCCAAGCAGATCAGTTTTCCTTCTGATGTCGCCTTATCCTTTTTTACGCCGTGAATGAGCGCTAGGTACAGTTTCCCGTCGAGTAGAACAGGAGTTGTCGACATCCCGAAAGAGATCGCGAATTTCCCATAGACTTGCTGAAGGTCTTTCGACCAGATTTCCTTCCCGTCGAAGTCAAAGCAGGCCAACGCGCCGTTGCCCATCATCACCCAAACGTGCTGCCCATCGGTCAGCGGTGACGGCGAGGCTGAGTTACTGCCATCGATCGCCGACTTGCTAACGCCGGGCAATTTTCGTTGCCATTTTTTGTTGCCGTCAGTATCCAAGCAGACCAGCAGCAACTCATCTCCGTCGGTCGTGGAAACGAAGATGCGTTCTCCCCACACGACGGGACTGGCGCCAGCGGGGCCGGGCAATTCAACCTTCCACAACTCCGACTCGACTGGAGACGACCGCTCATTGCTTGGTGATTCGCCACTGACACTATCAAATTTGTCGCCACGCCATTGGCCCCAGTTATCACCGTTTGCATCCGAGGCCCCCCAGAGCGTGAGCAGTGCGAGTAACAGCCCGCAACAAAGCCGAGTGACGGGTGAGAAACGAAAATGTGCGAAGGTAGACATGAACGGGCTCAGGTGAATGACCGTAGTAGAGATAAACAGATTGCGTCGTGGGCGACGAAGGAGCCCAGATTGTAGCAATAGAACGCAACGGCTCCAAATTCACTCTCGCAGCAATCGATGAGATAGGCGGTTGTGCGTTATACTGGTGGTTAAGATAGTTAGGATTCCAGTCTTTCTCATCAGCATTCGCGATCGTTCTACCGTATTACTGCGTCTATGAAAACAAGTATCACCTCTGTGCCCCAACTCTATCGCAACGCTATGCGATGGACGGAGATCGCATCCGTGCTTAGCAAGTACGGTTTGGCAAACTGGATGAGTCGCTTCAACATTGACTTTATCTCTGAGCGTCTCAAGTCGCCCGATGGCGAAAAGCTTAACTCGCTCACGCATCCCAACCGCGTCCGTTTGGCGATGACAGAGCTGGGATCCACCTTCATCAAATTTGGCCAATTACTCAGCACACGCCCGGATCTAATCGGGACGGAAATGGCCAATGAGCTTTCCCGTCTTCAGTCGCACGCACCGGCGGATGCCTTCGAAAAGATCAAGGAAACGATTGAAACGGAGCAAGGCCGCCCGTTGGAGGAGTTGTTCCACGAATTTGATCCGACGCCGATCGCATCCGCATCCATCGGACAGGCTCATCGGGCCACCATCAAGGTTAGCGCCCATCCCGCGTACGCACATCTGGCCAATGAGAATCGTGAACTGATCGAGGTGATCGTGAAAGTCCAACATCACGGCATCGATCGTGTTCTCGAAGCTGACTTGGACATTCTCGGTGGACTGGCTCAACTTGCCGAGCGGTTGGATGATTTCAAAAACTACCAACCGTCCAACATTGTGCGCGACCTGCGGCAGACCATGCGACGCGAGTTGGATTTTGCGCGCGAGCAGCGCAATCTAATCCAGTTCCGCAAAATGTTTGAGGGCGACGCACGCATTCGAATTCCTCAACCGATCACGGCGCTGTGTTCGGAAAAAATGCTGACCATGGAGTTGATGGATGGGAAACCGCTGAAGCAGTTTTCTCACACCGCCGATGCGCCTCGGTGCAACGCGATTGCTCGCCAAGGCGCGGAGTTCTATCTGAAAATGATTTTCAATCACGGTTTCTTTCATGCGGATCCTCACCCGGGGAACATCATGATCATGGCCGACGATTCAATCGGTCTAGTAGATTTCGGGATGGTCGGCCGAGTCAGCGAGAACTTAAGAGAGTCGATCGAATCGATGCTCGTCGCAATAGTTAACCAAGACGTTACGTTGCTGACGTCGCTGATTAAGCGCGTTGGAAAATGCCCCTACGACTTGAACGAATCCAGACTGTCCAATGACATCGCCGATTTCGTTGGACAATATTCGACGCAGGCAATGGGGCAGTTCGATATGAGCGGCGCATTGGACGACTTTATCGATATCGTCCAACGCTATCACATTCTGCTGCCCAGCGAGGCGTCTTTGTTGATCAAGGTGTTAGTCACGCTCGAGGGTACCGGCCGATTGTTGAATCCCAACTTCTCGTTGATGGAGATAATGAAGCCGTTTCACAAAATCATGATTATCAAGCGTTTCTCACCGATGCGGCAGATGAGGAAAATGCAACGGTTCTACATTGGAATCGAACAGCTGGCCGAAGCGTTACCCATTAAACTCTCATCAATCCTCGAGCAAATTCAATCTGGGCGTTTTGACGTGCATCTGGAGCATCGGCGTCTGGGACCATCGGTCAATCGCCTCGTCGTCGGTCTGTTAACCAGTGCTCTGTTTTTGGGCTCCTCGTTAATGCTCAGCTTCAAAGTACCTCCGGTGCTGTTTATCGAAGGCGGATGGATGGGAACCAAGGACCTATCTTTGGTGGGGTTTTTAGGGCTGATCGCGAGCCTGATGTTAGGCTTTCGCCTCGTCTGGGCGATTCGAAAGTCGGGGAACCTCGACGAAGCCGAATAGCGTCGGTGGAGGCTTCTAGGCAATATCTGGCGTCAATTCCAAAGAAAATCACTCAAAATTCACCTCCAATCGTTCCACGGCCGATTTCCGATGGTCTAACATACGGCCCCTCCAAATTGCGCTATTGTTGTTAATGGTAGCAATTGTAATATTAGGTCTTTCGTGAGGTTACGATTGATCTATTTCGGGTTGCAGATAAGATATTATCAGCGCGTCCCCGGCTACATTTTCACGATCCACGCTCCTGAGACGAGCGCGTTAATCTTGGAAACTCGGACGCCTTCGAATTGAATAATCTGGGAACCGACGGTGGGAAATAGGATGAACGAGAATCATAGCTGGAGCGCTAGTATTGGTCGCTGGATGGGTGTGCAGGTTTGCATGCACGTCCTGTTATTTTTGTTCGTTGCTGCGATCTTTTGCGTTCAGTACGAACATCAACACGTTTTATCGCGTGACATGACGGGTACTGCTTTGGCGACCACTCTCGTTATTCTCTTCAGCGTTGTCCTTCACGAAATCGCTCACGTCTACGCCTTGATCAGTTTGGGAGGTATCCCGCGACGCATCGTTCTGACGCCGTGGGGAGGTAACTCTTGCTTTGTTTTGCCTCACGAACCGGCAGCCAAATTGATCGTGTACGCGGCAGGACCGTTTGCCAACATTGCAGTGTTTTTGATATGTGCCGTGATTCTGTTGCAAGGCGGCCAGAGCGACATCCTGAGTTTAATGAATCCATTTCAGCCGCATGTTTACATGTTCTCCGAGAGCGGATTTTCACTTCTCAAAATCGTAGCGTGGGCTAACTTCCAACTGCTCTTGGTTAATCTCATTCCCTGCTTTCCCCTCGACGGCGCCCAGATTATCCGCTCGATGTTGGGCGTGCTGCAGTTAGACGATTCCAAGCTAAGAAGTGAGTCCGCCATCATGGTTATCGGTAACGGTTGTGCCTTCGCGGTGATCGGATTCGCTTGGTTGTTGTACGGCCAAGAGGCAGGGCCAATTGAGCCAGTGTGGTTCATTATGTTGGCTGCGGGGATCACGCTTTATTTTGCGTCGAGGTACTCAATGAATCAGGAAACGGCGGAACTGATTGAGGAGCAAGGGCTTCAGGGACAAGACTGGGACTTCGATCCTTATGTTCCACAAGAAGCCTCGTTTTTCGGGCTTACGTCCGAGAGTGACTATCAAGATTTGGCACGAGCGGCGATTGATCAGTCCGATAGTGTAACGCAATCACAGTGGATGTTAGAGAATCAAAATGCTCGCGCCGCCCGTGAACGTGAGCAGGAAATGCACGAGTCTTCTCAAGCCGATGCCATCCTCGAGAAACTGCATAACGGTGGAGGAATCGCTAGTCTTTCCGAGGGTGACCGAGAGGTACTCAATCGCGTCAGTCGCCGACTACGACGGCAACGCGAGAGCCAAAACAGCGCTTTGCAAGGCGAATAGCCAACGCCTAAGTTTAGGCTAAATACTGATGGCACTCTTTCAGCTCAACTACCGCAACACCAACATCTATCCCTTGGTCTCAATGCGCGTCCACACGAGCAATGACCAAGGGCATGACAGGTAGCTGCCCATTTTAGATTCGGGTTTATTTGATTTGTCGAATCTGTTATCAGATTGGCATGTCAGAATCCTCCACGCCTCAACCCGATCCCCGCGACCTGAAGATCGCTGAGCAAGCCAAAGTGATTGCTGAGTTGA
>CALKXO010000197.1 GCA_938003615.1 uncultured Pirellulaceae bacterium
TGCGACTCTCAAAAACGGTCAGGGCATCGCTCGGACGATTCAATCCGAGTAAGCAGAGTATATGTGTTGCCATTAGCCTTACCTGCTCCGTCCTGTCTGATTCCAATTCGCGTTTCCAAGTTTCAGCCAATCCTGCTTTCACAAGTTCGAGACCGGATTCTGGTTGGTCAAGACGCAATTTGGCGAGTGCCATGTTGTTCAGCAATCGTTTTCTCTCGATTGCATCTGGTACGTTCAAGCCATGGGATGTGCCTTCTTTCCGGTCGAGCATCGCTTTCCACGTTCTGAAGGCGCCGCCGAAGTCACCATTGATGTATGAAATACTTGCAAGCAACCTTTGAGATGGGATTGTTAAATCAGCTTGCAGTATGTTTTGAGCTAGTTGGATAAGCGTTTTTGACTTCTCTGGATCCGTTTCCGTTTGGGAAAGTGAGAAGTAAGCACTTGCCATCGCACGCATGCTTTTCTTTTGCAATTCATCGTCGATGTTTCGAGACAGACTCGCAGCCCGCGTGAATCGTGCTTTAATCGCGTTAATATCTTTACGGGCAAAAGCTAGTTTCCCGAGTCCATAGTTGGATAAGAACCTAATCCATATCGGTGCAAAGACGTGATCGCAATCAAGAAGTTTATCGCGCAAAATCAGTATCGAATTCTGATCTTCAGACGAGCTGACCCGCCGTTTCGCCTCGATTTCTGCTTGGCTCGTCAATAGAATCACTTGAGACGCTTCGTCCAGCGGCTGGTTACTCTCAGCAAGTAAAGCGGCGTTTTCGTAGTCGCCACCTATTAACGCTAAGTAGCTCTCTTGCTGAGGTATTGCTAACAACGCTTGAAGCCAAACTATCTGCGCGACGACAAGCACAACTAGCGTGCCAAGAGTTATTCCAAGCCATCGTTTGGACTGAAGTATCGAAACAAGCTTATTCCGTACGTGCTGCAGAATCTGAGTTTTTGGGTCGTAACCCAGCGTGAACACGGCAAAAGCGACAACTGGGGTAACTAGCACAAAAAGAGGCGTTAAGGTTTCCCACGCAGATGCTGCTGAGGCAAAGTTCTCTTCTGGATAAACACCAATCCAAAAAAGCCTGACCCCAAGCAAGTACGAAACGGTCATTAACACCAAGAAGAGAACTTGTAGGCAGGATTTCATTTTTCTTGCCGATGAACAATTGGTTCGGAAGCTTGACAGCGATTGGGTAATGGCGCAAGCGGACTGATAGCCTAGCAGATTTCAAACAGCTCGTCGAATAAGTTGTTCTTTAGACGAGAATACTCTGCCAACATCAAGCATCGCATCGCCGTCCTGAAGCACCTTTATGATCTGTTCTAGCTTACGCCGTCTTCGTTTCTTCGTCATCAATAGTCTCATTTTCAGGCAACCTTCATAACCCACAAATTAGTTCCGAGGGAGCTCTCCAAGGTGGCCGAGCACTATCAGTCATCTTCTCTGAGTTCTTGCAGCTCGCGATGAATTTTTGGTGATCGCGGAGTAAAAACGTACTCGTGTTCAGCGATGGGTTCGCACTCAACAAACGAAAGCGACAAGTCGTATCTGACCTGAGGCTCAAACATTTGTAGAATATTTCCCTTCGGAGGCTTCCCATCGATCCAGAAATCTGCGCCGACGACGCACTGGTTCCGGATCGATTTGATTGTTAATCGATGGGCGTGCCAAAGGTCTTGCACGTATGACTCATGTACTGCGTCACCAAAGTACACAGCGTTCGACGCATGGTGGATTTGCAGAGCGTTGATTGCTGAGACGTCGCTACGATTGACTAGATCGTGTTGCATGTAATCATTGAATGGGCCTTTGTATTTATCTCCGTCAATGAAAAGGGCAAGCGTCCATGGATTCAAAGGGAAAAAGATCTGCAACCCGGGACATTGCAATCCCAGCACCCCACGATTTCTTACGTTTCGACAATAAGTATTGTAAAGAACTACTGGAGCGTCACTGAAAATAAATGGATAGTCTGTTCGGTTGCGTAGCAAGCAAAGATTCAAATCTGAAATTGCGACAGAAGATTCGAGGGCGACACTGATAGAACGCAGCACTGTCGTGCTGGCCGGTTCGGTCACCGAGACGTTTCCTGCATCGATGTGATGGAGCATTTCATCGAGACGCTCTACGTCATCACTGTGCTTGAGGTGGTGCTTAAAGCACTCGAGTAGCATCTTCTCCGTCGCAGCGGCCCTTTTCTCAATTTCCAACGCGGTTCGGCCACGTTGGAAGATCACGGCATCAAGGAAACTGGACAACTCTTCTGGAGTGAACATTGGAGCCGACGCGTTGTTCGCGATATCGAGGGCGGCACGTATCGCCTGGCACTGATGAGATTCAATTTGTGAGAAAATGCCTTCGATCTCTTTTGAACCGTAGAAGTTCTTCCTCGCACACTGGCCTTTGAGAGGCGCATGGGCGATCGTTCGCCCGTCACGTATCAGGAGCGTTCCGATTGTGCGTTGGTCACTCGAAAAATGGCGAAAGTAGAACTGAGGAACAAAGTGTTGGTTGGTGCGATCAGCCACGACATCACGCCTTATGAGACAGGTGCAAACAAAAAAGAGAACAGACATAAAAGCAAGATAATGGTTCATGCGCAGCTCATCAGACTGCGGTGGCTGCCGATCCACTGGTTTCAGAGACGTATTGTAATCCTGTAACTGGCAGAAACGGGAAATCGCTGATCGAGCTGGAGGAGCGACAGCATCCCACGATATCGAATTCTAGGCATGCTTACAGGCCCGCGAGCTACTTTCTGGTGCCTGCTCAACCAAAAAACATGGGACGCATCTCAGTGGTGGAGTCTCGGCGATTAACGGGCATCTACACCAGCGGCAGGCAACGCCCTTTCTCGTCATCGTGATTCATAGACTCTTGAAACAAAGAAGCGCTGCTTCAGATTTCTGTTTTGTTTCAAGGAGTTACTATGTCGCAACCCAAGAACATCGTCATCGCGTGTGATCTGATCGATCCCCCCAATGATGCCTGCAAGATTAAGCCCGACAAAGTCGAGCGGCTTGCCAAGAGCGTAAAGGTCAATGGCCTGTTGCAACCGCCGGGCGTTGTTGCTGTCGGCGATCGATACCGAATGGTGTACGGCAATCATCGTTTTCATGCCTGGTTAGGGTTAGGTAACTCAGAAATCGAGGTGCGGGTTCTGCCCCCGAGTACATCTACAGAGCAGGAGCTCAGCATCTCGTTGCAAGAGAATCATGTTCGAGAGGACGAATGCTTCTTTGACACACTTGCTCGCGTTGAGAAGCGGGCAAAGCAACGTAAATGCTCGTTCAAAGAAGCTGCGAAGCTCGAAGACGTCAATCCGAACTACGTGAGCCGTGTCAAACGGATCGCCAGGATCGACAAGCCGTTGCTCAAGAGAGCCATGGCCAATGAGGTCGGCTTCTCAGTCTTGTATGAAATTTCGGGAACGACCGATGTCGAACGTCAGAAACAGTTTTTGGATGCTTACCTCGAAGGTTCAATGAACCGGGAGGCCATTGCTGATGCTGCAAAAAAGAAATCCAAACGCCCAGTCAAGAAGGTCAACATCGAACGCGTTGAGGAAGACGCCACGATAAAGATCACTGCTCGGGCCAATGCAACCTATGCACTGGTCTACAGGCGACTTGCCGAGCTGCAGAAGTTTCTCAAGACATGCGAGAAGAACGGCATCCCCTTGGATCTCGTTTCCAAAGTCAAGAAAGGAGGGCAGGAGAATGTGGCCGTTTAGCAAACGCCGTCGACTGAGTGCCCTTGCAATGCTTGGTTTGGAAGATTTGATGGCCCTTTGCAGCCACATTTTTCTGATCGGCGGCAGTGGCTCGGGTAAAACCAGCGCCCTGAAGATCATCATGGCTGAAATTCTTGATCGCGGTGTTGGCTGTGTTTGGGGGTGTGTAAAAAGCGACGAGGCTGAAAACGCGATTTCCGTTATCAATTCAACGTCGATGCGAAATCGGTTACTGCATCTTGTTCCCGGCAAGTTCTGTTTCAATTTCCTGTCGTATGAACTCGGCAGAAAAGGCGGCACTGCCGATAGTGCGGCCCGATTGCTGAAGCGGCTGAACGATCAGATGATGCGGACGAGCGGGAAGCAGTCCGAAAGCTTTTGGGAAAACCTGTTTTATCAGTTCCTGCACTTCAGCATCGTGATCTGTCACTTCGCGTTTCGTGAACAGGTCACGATCGAGCATGTGTTCAAGCTGATCAATTCGACTCCATCATCTCTGGAACGTGCCAAGAGCGATGAGTTTCGAAACTCAGATTGCTTTCGTTTTCTGAGACAGGCCGAAAGCAGCATCACCACCGAGAGTGAACAACGGCTATATCAGATGGCCGTGGATTTCATTCTCAACGGTCAATTGGAGCTTGGCTCCAAGGCAAGATCCGCGGCAGTGAGCCAGTGCAACGCACTCCTCGCACCGTTTTTGCTCTCTCCGATGTATGAAACGGTCTGTGGTGAATCGACTTTCACACCAGACATGCCGCTATCTGGATACTGCGCTGTGCTGGATGCACCCGTGTTGACCTATCAGCAGGCCGGTGTGCTGTTTCAGTCTCTGATTTCCATGATGGTGATTGAAGAGGCACTGCGAACTTCTAATCCGGAACGAATCACGGCGATTGTCCGTGATGAGTGCCAGATGCTCATCAGCGATCCTGAATTCGAAGCGATAGCATTGTCGGTCGCCCGCTCCCATGGGCTGGCGTTTATCGCCGCGACCCAGAATATCCCTCTGTTACATTCTGCGATGGGAGGGGATGCCGTAGGAGAGCAACAGATGTTGGCCCTGTTGGCCAATCACAATACCCAACTCGTACTGGCCAATCGCTGTAGTGTTACCAACAACCATTTCAGCCAGGCCTTTGGTACCCATCGGGAGCAGTTCATTTCGGTGAACGAATCCGAACCCGAAGAAGCCAACGATCTCTACGATCTCATGTTCGGAAACGATAACTATCGCTTCTCGGCCAACGAACAGTTGGTTCCTCGGATCACTCCCGACGATTTTCTTTCGCTCCGGCGCGGTGGAAAGCCCCACGGCTACCTCGTCGATGCGTTGCTTACTCAGGGTGGCCGCACTTTCGAAGATGGCTGCCCTTTCAAACAAGTCACTTTTTCACAGAGGTAAAGATGAGTACAGATTTCAATCCGGGTAAGTATGAACAGCCCGACCACGGTAAAGACGAACTCCAAAGCGCCAAAACGGGCTTTGGGTTGCTATTGTTCGGCTGTTTCGCAATCGGACAGAGTGTGCTGGCTTTCAGCCGAGTGGCAGGTACCAGCGGCCCCATCTTCGTGCTGGCCCAGGTGATGTGCATTATTGCTCAGTTTTGGTACTACGAAGCAGTGGCCGAATCGGTTGGTGAAGACGCAATCGGAATCTTCATTCCGATACTGATTCAACTGGGCTGGTTTGCTTACACGATCATCGCCACTTTTCGCTGGCGTCTCAGAGGTGTTGAGTTTGAACTTGCTCAGCCCGGCTTTGGAATCCTTCATCGATGGATGCCCAGTCAAAGCCTGCCAAGAATCAATTTCATATCGGATCTGCTAGTTGCCGTTGCGTTGACAGGAACGTGTTTTCTGCTGGAATCACCCATCCTTGGACGTTGGTATCTGTTGGTGACGTTTGCAGTGATCTTCACGCACCTGTGGTTGGATTGGCGAGACAGTCTTGAAATGCGACGGATTCAAGAGGCACAGCGTCGTGCCCGACATTGGTCTGCCAGACTCAATCAAGCGAATCGGAGATAGTCATGGCCAAATCATTCGTTAACAAAGTGAAAGATGTCGTCACGCTCAAGACGTTCAGAGAGAACTTCTTCAAGAATGACGGCAGCATTGATCAGTGGATTGCTCATGGTTCCACCGAGGCGGCGAACATGGTTCTTCATGGTCAAGCTGCCCCGGTGTACGCGGGCAATGTTTCTCCACCGGACTCGATGTCAAACGAGGTTGCAGAACCCATGCAGGCGTTCACGCCGATGCAGGACCAAAAAACGAGTTTTCTGTCTCAGAAGATGCTGGAGATTGAGCAACAGCCTGAAATGGTCAAGCCGGAAATGGAGATGGAATAGCTGGTTCAAATCATGACGGTCTGCGTGGGCAGGCCGTCATTTTTTATTAACCTGACTGTGCTAAACATGAATCATGCGAGTTTTTCACCAGAAGAGTGCCGAACGGGGCAAAGAGTACTACGCTGCCAGCGACTATTACGAAAATGGGCCTGAGCAGCTCAAAGGGATGTGGATTGGAAAGGGTGCTGAACTGCTTGGCCTGCAAGGAGAGATTGAGAAAACACACTTTGATCGAATCGTGGATAACCTTCACCCCTTCGAAGACAAGAAGCTGACTCAACGAAATCATGCCAATCGACGGGTGCTGTCGGACATCACGTTCTCGGCTCCCAAGTCGGTATCGATTCTGTTTGGTATCACCGAGGATGAACGGATTGCTGACGCGGTTCGTGAATCTGCTATCGAAACCTTTGCCGATTTGGAAAAAGACGCTCGAACCCGCGTCAACCACAGGCGAGGCGAACTGACTTATCGCCCAACCGAAAACATCGTTGGCGGTCTCTGGCTGCACTTAACCGGCAGGCCGGAACCTGATGAGCAGTTCGGCTCCCATCCGGACATGCAGCTACATGTCCACGGGGCAATTTTGAACGCAACCTTCGACGCGGAAAAGAAACGCTGGACTGCGGTCGATCTGGCCAACGCGGTCAGGGATTCCGGCTACTACGACAGTCTGTTCATGAGTCGGCTTGTGTCGAAAATGAAAGGGCTTGGATTTGCCGTTGAACGCAGCGAACACAACTTTGAGATTGCGGGAATCACGCGAGAGACCATCGAAAAGTTCTCCAGACGAAGTGAGAAGATTGGTCAGCTGATTGCAGGTGGTGTTGCAGAAAAGCTTGCCACCAAAGAGAAAATATCGCTTCAGGAAGCCAAGGACAGGCTGGGGGCACTCTCTCGGAAGGAGAAATCAGGACAGTACTCTGTTGAGGAATTACCCGATATCTGGAGACAGCGGCTCGATGCGAAAGAGAGTCAGCAAATTGAAAGCGTTTTAGCTGCCGAGATTACGTCCGCCAACAAAGGGATAACTGCCCAGCAAGCAATGGAGTACGCAAGAGATCACAGTTTTGAACGTAGTTCGGTGATTCGAGAACGACAGTTGCTGAAAGAGGCTCTTCTGTATGGAATTGGCGAGGTCAATGCCGATTCAATTCACAGTGCGGTAAAGCAGCAAACGTGGATTCGAGACGGGGAGGGAGCCAATGCGATGCTATCTACTCCAGAAATTCTCAAGGAAGAACAGCAGCTAATGGCTTTCGCTCGAAACGGACGAGGCAAGATGACCCCGCTTGCTCCAGATCATACGATTGAACGTGATTGGCTCAGTGACGAGCAGAAGCAGGCGGTTACAGGGTTGTTGGAATCGACCGATCGCGTCCAGATTCTTGCCGGACGCGCGGGAGTCGGGAAAACGACCCTGATGTCTGAAGCAATCTCGGCCATGGAACAGAATGGCAAGGCCGTTACCGTGTTGGCGCCAACTGCCGAAGCGGCTCACGATGTTCTCGCCAAAGAGGGTTTTTCGGCCGAGACACTGGCCGCGCTTCTGGTTGATGAACGGGTGCAAGAGCAGGCCCGACATGGCGTGATCTGGGTGGATGAAGCCGGACTGGCTGGAATGCAGGACGTATCCAAACTGGCACGCATTGCCAATCAGCTAGACGCTCGAATCATCTTAAGTGGCGACGATCGACAACATAAGTCAGTTGCCTACGGGAAGCCTTTGGCTTTGCTCGAATCGGAAGCAGGAATTGAGCCAAAGTCTGTAACCAAAATCAGAAGGCAGAAACACAGCGACTATCGGCAGGCCGTCGAGGCATTGAGTCGAGGCGATATCGCTAGTGGGTTTGAGGGGTTGGAGTCACTTGGTTCGGTTCACCAATTGGCGGATGAAGATCGCTATCAACGATTGGCCAGAGATTATGCGGATTCCATCGAAAGCGGTAAATCGACGCTGGTGATCGCTCCGACCCATGCGGAGCGTGCGATCGTCAATGAAGCGATTCGTGATGAAATGAAAGCCCGTGGCCATATCCACCAAGCCGAACGTAATATCGGGATGCTGAAATCCAAGCGGCTGACCCAGGCTCAGCGTACTGACACGCACAACTATAAACCTGACGACGTTGTCGAGTTCGTGACTCGTGGCAAAGGCGGTTTCAAAGCGGGTGATCGGTTGCGAGTGGTCAAGGTGGAAGATCGACGTATTCTTGCCCAAAGCAGCAACGGATTGACAGAGGTACCTCTTGATTCGCCTCGGTCCTTCGATGTGTATTGCTGGCAGCAGGCAAGGTTTGCAGCAGGTGATCAGATTCGGATCACCAAGAAGGACAAGGCCAACCGGCTGTACAACGGAACGATGGTCTCGATTGATGGATTTGACGAACAAGGACGATTGATTTTGAGTAATGGCAGAACGATCTCAGCCGATTGGGGGCATATCGATTACGCGGCAACGATTACTTCGCACGCCAGTCAGGGAAAGACATACGACCGGGTGCTGGTGGCCCAGAGCAGTAAGTCATTTCCTGCTTCCAGTCCCGAACAGATCTATGTGACAGCCAGTAGGGGACGAGAGCAAATTGATATCTACACCGATGACGTCGAGGGACTTCGGCAGGCAATCGGTAGACGGCGACCGGAACTGTCAGCCACGGCCTTGAAAGCCAAATCAGACTCCAGTCGGTCACTGGTCAACCGTGCGGTTGAACTGAGGCTGCGAGCCAGACAGGCGATCAAAAAACAGTTGCAAAGACTTCAGGACTGGCTACAAAATGAACCCAACCAACAGGCCAGAGAGTTATGAAGAGTGAATCAACAAGTATTCTTGATCGCCTTCAAGGTGGTGAATCAGAAGAAGCCGTTTATCAGTCCGACGGTGACTACCGGGCCTTTGGTGTTTCCAAGCATGCAGTTTCGCTCAACTGCATATCTCGTGGTGGCAATCAGCTTGGCATCTCATGGTCGCTCTACAGCGATGCTCGCTACGATCCGACCGAAGGCATTGTGATCGAGTTCTCGCACAAGGTGGTCATGATTCAAGGGAAACATTTACTCTCGCTATACCAGTACATTTTGGGCAATCGGGTCACTTTCATTGCCGAAGCTGACCGAGCGACGGAGAAACTGATTTCGCAAGATGACGAGCCAGTCGTTTCCAAGTTGGTTGTCGGAAATCGCAGTCACACTGACTGAATTTAAAGATCTTTCGACACAGCAACCTGCCAAGAACGAGCGTCGGCAATCAACGCCGAATCGATAACATCCCGCAGATAGAGTTTGAAGAATAACGGCCAGCGTAGCACACGCTTTGCCATGTATCTTCATTAACTCTTTGCGGGAGCATCGCGATGCAAGCGACACAAGTAAACTCAGGTACGGTCTGTTCCAACAGCATCGACCGCTTGACGAATGGGTTAAAGGCGCAGCCCAGGCACACCAGTCTGTCCGGACGAATGCGTCTGATTGAAAATTATCCGGTCAGTTGGACGGATGTTGAGCGTTATGTTCATCGAGATCCTGATCACTACCACCGTAAAATTATAGAGACCAATAACGTATTCCAACTACTCATTCTGACATGGCTTCCAGGACAGAAGAGCCCCATCCACAACCACCGCGGTTCCCAGTGTGTGGTCCGTGTTTTAAGTGGCAAGGCAATTGAAACGGTCTACCACCCGCGCGCAGACCAGACGTTCTCATACAGTGCATCGAGTTACGTTGATGGCACAACGATTGGCGGTGAAGACGCTGATATCCATACGCTCGAAAACTCCAAGGCTTCGAGGCAAGACTTGGTCACGCTGCACGTGTACTTTCCTCCGCTGAAGCAAATGGATTTGTTCAAGGTCAGCGATGGCCAGCTTGTTCCAGCACGTTGAGGGTGGTTGAGGAAGACGCGATTTGATAGCAAGCGTCAGACAAAATCGCGTCCCTAGGCACCACCATTCGACGATGAATCCGACGCAGTTTGGCACAGGTACTACCAACTACCTTAAAAGTGGTGGAAGTATTCAAGAAACCCAACGGATGGCGGGCAATAGCGATCCACGAACCACACGGCCGTCGAGAACAGAAAATATCGAGAGGGGGAAGTTGAGAGAATGACCATTCTCAGGTAGTTTAGAAATGCAGCCAAGTTCTTCTCACGAGATAGTTGTGAGCATTAATTTGCAAAACTTTGTCGAACGAAAACGGAAAGCCAGAGCTTTTAGATGCCGTGGATTAAGAAAATTTCCGTAGACGACTATTTGGTTCTAAAGAACGTTGAAATTGAACTTGCGTCGAAGCCTTTTCAGCATTTGATTCTCACGGGTCCAAACGGCTCTGGAAAAACGTCCTTACTAAGAGTGCTGAACGCTGCTATCAATTGCTGCTCAACACAGCCAGCTGCTCGCCCCATTCCAACCCAGATTCGCGTTAGATGGACCACCGATCCCCCTACGCCCGAACTCCCATTGTTAATTGGAGCATTTTACAGCGCAGAGAGGCACCTTGAAATATTGGAAGAGCCGTCGCCCACACAAACCGTCACCAACCGCGATGTTAAGTACGGGAGCCAGTTTGGCCATCTTTTGGAAAAGGTTTTGGTGACTTACAGAACGCGCAAGGCGTTGGCTGCGGAAGACGAGGACCCTGTGGCCGCCGGTGGGTTCGGCGAATGGCTCAACAAGTTTGAGAAGCAGCTGGGACGTTTACTTGGGCACTCAACCCTCACACTGGTTTTCGACAAAAAGCATTTGTCATATCGAGTCAATCTTGGGGACGGTTATCTCGCAAAATTCACCGAATTGGCGGACGGCCATCAGGCTGTACTCGCCATCTTTTTTAACATATTTATGCAGCAACAGATTCTCGACGACATGCATATTAACAGGCCCTATGAGGGCGTTGTTTTGATTGATGAAATCGAGAGCCACCTACATCCCGCTCTTCAAGAGTCCGTACTGCCGTTTTTGACAGAGTCGTTTCCGGATGTGCAGTTCATCGTGGCGACGCACTCGCCAGAAGTGATTGCGAGCATTGATAATGCCGTTGTTTTTGATTTAAGGAACAAGAAAGAGATCCAAAGCGAAGAACTTCAGGGCATTCGGTACGGCACACTTCTTACGGGACATTTTGGGATTGAAACAGATTTCGACCTTGAGACGACACGAGAACTGAGACGACTAGAGGAACTTTGGAAAAAGAAAATCCGGACGCCAAACGAAAGCGATGAGCTAAAACAATTGGCAACAGAATTGTCAAAAAAATCCTACGCGACTGCTCTGCAAATATATCTTCAGTTGGGTAATACAAGCGGAACCAATAAAGCATGATGGATATCAATCGATCCGACGCAGCTCCTGAGTCCTTGGCTGAGGGGCACAGCTGGAGTGGGGATGATGTAAAGCAGCAGTTGTTTGAGGATTTCTCCGGCAAGTGTTACTTGACCGAAACAGTTTTTCCTAGTCCAGCGTCGATCGAAGTAGACCATTTTCAGCCAAGGAACCAGTTCCATGAAAAAAAGTATGACTGGTCAAATCTTTTTCCAGCGACTCACGACGCCAACAGTCGGCGACCGAAGAAATGGCCTGACGGCGGGCTGCTAGATCCTTCAACGAATGAAACCGTCGAAGATCGGTTGCAGCAATGGGTTGTGCTGGATGCGGCAGATTGCAAGCCCTACTTTACCGCGTCAGCGGCTGATGATATTGCGGCCGTCAATACCGCCAAGCAATTAGACCATCTTCACAATCATAAAAATCTCAAAGCAAAAGATTTGCGTGATTCGATAGTCCGGTATCTCGCCAGCGTGCTGACCAAGTGCGTCGAATTGAATGCATGCGGTAACCACGGCGAGTGTGCTAGGCTAGAAACGGAGTTGCGGCAAATGCTCAGCCGCAACGCCCCTTACACCATGTTGGTCCGTAGTTTCGTGAGCAAAATTGACAACGAATTGACTGCTTTGTTTGATTGAGCCTGTTGTTCCGCTCGGTGGCATTAAGCACTGGCTAGGGCGCAAGTCCCCGCGAACAACCCAGACATTCGAACTGGGCAACCGCTCGACAAGAGCCCTGCCTACGTGGTTCGTTGTGAGTAAGACCAATTGATCTAACAATGCTCACGCCAACGTCAAGATAGAAATGCATCATGCTCAATGACCTCAAGGCACTCAACCTTACAAAGACTGCACTTGCGATTTAAGGATTTCGAACACGTGTCGTTTTACATCGTCATCTGCGTTGCGCCAAAGAATTGCGATCAGCGATGGGTGCAATTGAGCAGCGTCATCGCTTGCCAAATGAAGACTCGACACGTCAACCTTCCGCTGGCCGGCCGCTGCCAATTCTTGATCCGACGAGTGTACAATGGCAAAAACCGAGGTGGTATCGTGCTCGGTTGCGGGTTCGACCCCCG